>JBDTPR010000850.1:0-2576 GCA_039932635.1 Candidatus Solibacter sp. | reverse complement strand
TCGCGTTCGAGGTCCATCGAATCCAGAACCTGCTCCATCATTTCGCGTTGAGAGAGTGCGCCCGTGACCTCCAGCAGGCGGTCGGCAAGCGTACTTTTGCCGTGATCAATGTGCGCAATGATAGAGAAATTCCGGATGAATTCGCGATCCATGTGGTAGGGGACTGACCTGAATTTCAATTATCCCACATGGCGAGCGGGTAGAATGGCAGGGGCATGATTCGCGGGCTGATCCTCATCGCGGTGCTGGCGGGCTCTGCGAACGCGCAGGTGGCGGTGTGCGCGGGCTGCCATGCGGAGATCGCCGCGAAGTTTTCCAGGACCGGGATGGGGCGGTCGTTTTCCGCCGCGACCGGGACGGAGAGTCTCGCGGCGGCGCCCTATTTCCACGCAGCCTCGGGCGCCTACTTCGCCATGGTGCAGCGCAGCGGCCAGCTGTTCCAACGGCGCTGGGAGTTAGGGCCCGACGGCAAGCTGTCGAATGTCGAAGAGAAGAGCGTGGATTTCGTCCTCGGCTCCGGCAACCACGCGAAGACGTACCTCCACCTGACGGCACGCGGCACGCTGCAGCAGTTGCCGTTGGGCTGGTACGCCGAAAAGGGCGGCTATCTGGGCATGAATCCCGGGTACGACCGGTCCGATTATCCGGGTTCCACGCGCGCGATTACCTACGAGTGCATGGCCTGCCACAACGCGTTTCCCAAGATTCCGGCGGCGAATCGCGAGGCTGGCGCCGAGGCGCGCTACGTGGCGCCATTGCCCCAGGGAATCGATTGCCAGCGATGCCACGGAGCGGGGACGGAGCACGCCGCGTCTGGCGGATCGGCGGCCCTCGTCAATCCTGCGAAGTTGGATGCGGCGCGCCAACTCGAGGTCTGCATGCAGTGCCATCTGGAGACCAGTTCGCGACTGTTGCCGCACTCGATTCAGCGCCACGGGCGGGGGCCGTTCTCCTACGCCGCGGGACAGCCGTTGGGGGACTTCACGTTGGCGTTCGACCGGGCGGCCGGGAAGAACGATGCCGTGGAGGTGGCCGGAGGCGCGTACCGTTTCCGCCAGTCGGCGTGCTTCCTGAAGAGCGAGGGGAAACTGCGCTGCACCACGTGCCACGATCCGCACGATATCCCGCGCGGAGAGCCGGCAACGGCGGCCTACAACAAGGTGTGCGCGGCTTGTCACACGGCGGAGCGCGGCGCCCACCGGGCGGGCGAGAATTGCGTGGGCTGCCACATGCCCAAAACGCGCACCGACGATGCGGTGCACATCGTGATCACGGACCATCGCATTCAGCCCGGGCCGCTCCAGGGCGATCTGACGGCGGAAAAGGCGGAGATCCGCGAGACGCCGGAGAATGCGTATCGCGGCCCGGTGGCGCCGTACTACCCGGCGCAGGCGGACGCGTTGTACACGGCGGTGGCGCAGGTGCGCGATGGCAGCAATCTGGCGGCGGGGTTGGCGCAACTGGCGCGGCTGGTAGAGAGGCAGAAACCCGCGGCATCGGGGTTCTGGGTGGATCTCGGCGAGGCCTATCGCGCGTCGGGCGATCTGGCGAAGGCGGCGCGGGCTTTCGAGGCGGCACTGGCGCGCGCGCCGCAATCCACTGTGATCGCGTTGAAGCTGGGGAATGCGCTGATCGAAGCGCGGCGCTGGGTGGAGGCGGAGACGGCGCTGCGGAAAGTGTCGGTGCGCGCGCCCTCGGATCCGCTGGCGTGGGGCCTGCTTGGGTGGGCGCTCTGGCAGTTGGATCGGCGCGTGGAGGCCAGAGCTGCGCTGGAGAAATCGGTGAAACTGGACCCCGAATTGGCCGAAATACGCAACTATTTGGCTTCGTTTTTACGTGGGACCCGGGACATGGCGGGCGCCGAACGGGAGTTCCGGGAAGCCGTGCGGCTGCTGCCCGGCGTGGCCGAGTGGCGCACCAATCTGGGCGGTGTGCTGGCAGTGCAGGGGAAGACCGCGGAAGCGCGATACGAGTTCGAGCGGGCGATAAATCTGAAGCCCGGCGACGCGGCCAGCCGTTTCGAGTACGGCCGCTTCCTGGCGGCAACAGGTGACGAGGCCAAAGCGGAGGAGCACGCGCGTGCGGCCGTCGCGGCGGACGGCAAAATGGCAGGTGCGCGCGAGTTGTGGGGTGCGCTGCTGCTGAATCGCGGAGATCTGGCGGGAGCGGTCCGGGAGTTGGGTGAGGCGGTCCGACTGGCGCCGGATTTCGCGCGCGCCCAATTCGAGTTGGGCGCCGCGCTTTATGCCAAGGGCGACGCGACCGCCGGAGTGGAGCACTTAAGGATCGCGATCAAGCTGGGCGACCCTAATGCGGCGGAGTACCTGCGTAAGTTAGGCCGCTAGGCTGAGTGGACTTGCGCCGGATGCGGGCATACTATGTACGCATGATGAAAGCGGCGGCGGTAATGGTGTTGGGCGCGCTGGCTCTGGCGGCCCAGACTCCGAAATTGCGGGTGATTGCGTTTGGCGCGCATCCCGACGATTGCGACATACGCGCCTCGGGAACAGCCGCACTGTTTGCAGCGGCCGGACACGCGGTGAAATTCGTGGCCGTGACCAATGGGGACGTGGGAC
>JBDTPR010000849.1:0-2579 GCA_039932635.1 Candidatus Solibacter sp. | reverse complement strand
GTGCGCACTACCGTGAGGTCCAGAATCTCGCCGGGAATCTGCGACGAATTGAAGAGGCTGGTGACGCCCTTCTGCTTCGCCACCTGGCTGACCATCGGCTTCCACGTCACGATCGCCGACGCGCTGGTATCGCCGATGAACGCCGTCGCGATATCCGAATCGCTGGTGTTGATCATGCGGACTTTCTTGATCTGCTCGCGTAGCCCGTTAATGGTCATGGCGCGGTCGAACAGATACTCCGAGACAGTTTTTTCCACCAGCAACATTTTCTTGCCGGGCAGATCTTTCAACTGCAGGCCGTTGCGCACCAGCAGCGCGTCATTGCCATTCGAGTAGTCGCCCACCAGGATGGCCGTGGTCGGCACGCCAGAAGCGGCCGGCATGTCCAGCGCCTCCATGTTCGTCATCGCACAGGCGTCGATATTCTTGGCCACGAAGGCGTCCAGCGAAGGCGCGTAATCGAAGCGCTGCACCTTGATCGCGATGCCATATTTATCGGCCCACTTGCGCAGGATGCCGCTCTTGTTCAAGTAGTAATAGGGCGTCCATCCGGCATACACCGACCATCCCACGGTGAATGTGGGCTTTGGTTGTGCGAAGGCGGTGGCCGCCAGCGAGAGGAGTAAAAAGGAGCGCAAGAGCATCGTCATTGAATTCATCTGAGAAATCAGTGGCGACGCGGCCCCTGCGATCTTCCCGAATTTTAGCACCGGCGGCGCACGCGGCCACCGCATTTCTTCTTATAGGCCCGATCTATCTTGTTGATAGAGCCTGTGCAAGGTAATGCCGCCAGCCGCCGAAGCGCGTGATTTCCGTGGCCCCCGCTACGGCGTACGGCTCGCAGATAAAGCTCTTGACCCGGCTGCCATCGTCCAAAAGCGCGTTGCCGATCCCCAAAGGCGCCGGCACTCCCGCGACGAAACTGCCGAACTGATGCTCCGGGACCGCCCAGACCTCCACCTCGATTCCGGGTCCCTTGAAGGCCGGATCGCGCACCAGTCCCGGCTTCGGCGGCATCGTGCCATCGAGCGCGTACAGGCGATACTCCGGCGCGGTACGGCAGGCGCGAATCAATTGCGCCCGTCGTCCGGTCAGTTCGTGATTCAGCGGCTGGCCGGTGAGGTGCGCCCCCACCACGGCCAGGGCGACGCATCCCGGGGGGCACGGCGAGAGGTCCAATGTGTCGCCCGGCACCGCGCCTTGCGCACGGTGGAAACGGTCCGCCAGGCACATCAACGCCTCGTCGCTGAAGGCCGGACCAATCAATGAAACGCCGAACGGCAAGCCGTTGCCCCGCAGGCCCGCCGGAACGGCAACTGCCGCCAGGTCCAGCAGGTTGACGAAATTAGTGTAGTAACCTAAGTCGGTGTTGCGTTGCACGGGAGCGGCCGCCACTTCTTCATGTGTGTAGATGGTGCCCGTGGTGGGTAGGAGCATCACGTCCATGCGCTCCCACTGCGCTTCCGTGGCGCGGCGCAAGTCGCGTAGCTTGTAATCTGCCGCGTAGGCGTCGGCGGCCGAATAACGTTTCGCACCCTCGATAATTCCGCGGACCACGGGGTTCATCTCGCCGTCATGCGTCTCTATGAACGCGCGAATCGCTGAGTAGCGTTCCGCCACCCACGGCCCCGCATACAGCAAATCGGCCGCCGCGCGGAAACTGGAGAGATCGATTTCGATCTTCCGCCCGCCCAGCGCTTCCATGCGTTCCACTGCCTGTGCATAGAGCGCCGCGGCCGCATCGTCGCCGAAGAACTCGAGCTGGCCGGCCACCGGCACGCCGAAGCTGAAGGTGCCAGCCAGCCACGCCGTGGCTTCGTCGCCCGCCTTTGGCACGCGCGAGAAGCCGTCCTCCGCATCGAAGCCGCGCGCCGCGCCCCACACCGTGTGAGCATCGTCGCAGGTCTGCGAAAAGATCGAAACGCAATCCAGGGAACGGCACGCCGGCACCACGCCGGTGGCGCTCAATAATCCGCGCGTCGGCTTCAGACCCACCAAACCGTTGAATGCAGCGGGCACCCTGCCCGAGCCCGCCGTGTCCGTGCCCAGCGCAAAGCTGGCCAATCCCGAGGCCACCGCGACCGCGGAGCCCGAACTCGAGCCGCCCGAAATGTAGCGCGCGTCATACACGCTGGAGCATGCTCCGTGCGGCGAACGCGTGCCCACCAGGCCGGTGGCGAACTGATCCATATTCGTCTTGCCGATCGGGATTGCCCCCGCGTCCACCAGCGCCTGCACCACGTACGCACTGCGTCCCGGAGCGAAGGAGTACGCCGGACAGGCCGCCGTGGTCGGCAATCCCGCCAGGTCGATATTGTCCTTGATCGCGAAGGGCACTCCGTACAGCGGCCTCACCGGACCCACCGGGTCGCGTTCCAATTTGCGTGCGCGTGACAGCGCCTTTTCCCGCGGCACTACTGAAATCCACACCGGTTCCAACGGCTGCGCGCCGATACGGTCGTAGATGGTCGCAATCACATCGGACGGGGTTGCGCCGCCGGACTTGTAGAGTCCGCGTAACGACCCCAGATCGAGCTTGATATCCCGATACATCCTTATGCCTCCTGACGTAGCGTCAC
>JBDTPR010000848.1:0-2589 GCA_039932635.1 Candidatus Solibacter sp. | reverse complement strand
CTTGGCCACGATGCGCGCGATATCCTCTTCGTCGATCTCTTCTTTGAGCAGCGCGTGCTCCTTCACCGCTTCCATTTCCTGCTCGGCAGCCGTAATGTCTTTCTCGATCTGCGAGAGGCGGCCATAGCGCAATTGCGCAGCCTTTTCCCAATCGCCCGCGCGGCTGGCCTTCTCCTCCTCCTGGCGCAGGGTGTCCTGCTCCTCTTTGAGGGTGCGCACCTGCGAGATGGCGTTGCGCTCGTGGTTCCAGCGCTCCTTCAGGCCGGCGGATTGTCCGCGCACGGTTTCGAGCTCGTTCTCCACATGGCGGAGGCGTTCGTGAGAACCGGCGTCGCGCTCCTTACTGAGAGCCTGGCGCTCGATTTCCAGGTGCGAGATGCGGCGATCCAGATCGTCGATCTCGATCGGCATCGACCCGATCTGCAACCGCAGCGCCGACCCTGCCTCATCGATCAAATCGATCGCCTTGTCCGGCAGGAAGCGGTCTGCAATGTAGCGGTGCGAAAGCAGCGCGGCCGAAATAATCGCCGCATCCTTAATGCGCACGCCGTGGTGGACCTCGTACTTCTCCTTGAGCCCGCGCAGAATCGCGATGGTATCGTCCACCGTCGGCTCGCCGACCATTACGGAGCGGAAGCGCCGCGCCAGGGCGGCATCCTTCTCGATGTGTTTCTTGTATTCGTTGAGCGTGGTGGCGCCAATGCAGCGCAGTTCACCGCGCGCCAGTGCCGGCTTCAACAGATTGGCCGCGTCGATCGCGCCTTCGGCCGAACCCGCGCCCACCAGCGTATGCAACTCGTCGATGAAACAGATGATTTCGCCGTTGGAATCGATAATCTCCTTCACTACGGCTTTGAGCCTGTCTTCGAATTCGCCGCGGAACTTGGTGCCCGCGATCATGCTGCCCAAATCGATGGCGACCAACTTCTTATTCTTAAGCTGATCGGGCACGTCGCCGCGCACGATGCGCTGCGCCAAGCCCTCGACGATGGCCGTCTTGCCTACGCCGGGTTCGCCGATCAGCACGGGATTGTTCTTCGTTCGCCGGCTCAGCACCTGCATCACGCGGCGGATCTCATCGTCGCGACCGATCACGGGATCGAGCTTGCCTTGGCGCGCCGATTCCGTCAGGTCGTGCGCATAACGCGCCAGCGCCTGGTATTTGGTTTCGGGATTCTGGTCAGTCACACGCTGCGTGCCGCGCACCGAGACCAGCGCTTTGAGGATCGCGTCATACGTGGCGCCGGCGCGGTCGAGCAACTGGCCCGCGGGCTCGTTGCGTTCCTTGGCGATGCAGAGCAGCAGATGTTCGGTGGAGACGAATTCGTCCTTGAAGCGGACCGCCTCGTCGAAGGCGTGCTCCAGTATCGTATTGAGCGGCGGAGCAAGGTACATGCCGGGCTGCATGTTGGCAGTCTTCGGCAGGCCGGGCAGCGCACGGTTGGCTTCCGCGATGACCGCGGCCGGCTGTACGCCGCATTTCTCCAGGACCGGACGGACAATCCCCTCCTCTTCCTGGGCCAGGGCGAGCAGCAAGTGCATTGGATACATCACCTGGCTGCCGTTTTTCTCGGCGACCGCCTGCGTCTGCTGCAGAGCGTCCTGGGCTTTTTGAGTCAATTTGTCGAGACGAAACATTTTTTGGTTTCCCCAAAAGAATTTCGGGGCAGGTCCACCACCCGGGTGATCCCTGCCCCCAATCCTTTTACCTATCTATATAGATGCGACGCGTGAAAGTTGGATGCGTTACACGGTCTCGATCTTTACCTGACGAGGCTTAGCCGCTTCCTTCTTGTGTAGCGTGACGGTCAGCACGCCGTTCTTGTAGGCCGCGTTGATGTTCTCGGTGTCGAAGGCATTCGGTACCGCGAAGCTGCGCACGAAGTGTCCGTACGAGCGTTCGATGCGGTGATAGCCCTTCTCGGTGGCTTCGGTTTCGAATTTGCGCTCGCCGGCGATGCTCAGGGTCTGGTTTTCGACCTTCACCTCGATCTGTTCGGGGTCCACATCGGGGACATCGGCCTTGAGCACGAGTTCGTTCTGGGTCTCGTAAATATCGACCGACGGAGCCCACGGGCGATTGGCCTGGGGTTCGGTGAGCATGCGGCTGAATGCACTCTCGACAGCGCGGAGGCTGGCAAGCGGATCATAGTGGCTGAGAGACATGTTGTTTTGTGCTCCTTAAAGTTGTTGGTCTGGGAGGCTCATTGCCTTACTTGATTATGATCATAAAATATGCGCGCGTTATTGTCAAGATTATTTTAGTGCGAAGTCTTCGAAACCTGCCCAAACGAGGCCCCAGGCAGAGCCGCGACCGTAAGCGAGCGTCACTAACTAATTGATTTTATTGCCATACTGAGGTGATAGCTCGCCGTCTTCCGCCGCTTCCAGGTACTGCCTCAAGTTCCCCCCGTTAGCAGAGGCGTTACCACTTCCCGACGGAAGCGGAACTCGACGCCGCGGCAGCCGCCGCAACGCCCGCCCGCCAAGTAGGAGGTCTTCGGTCAGTCCCGCCCGAGCGCCTCACGTACCTTGGCGGCAATCTGGTCCGCAGTGTAGGGCTTGGGTATATACGATATGTCGTCCGAC
>JBDTPR010000847.1:0-2589 GCA_039932635.1 Candidatus Solibacter sp. | reverse complement strand
CTGTAAAAGCGCACCTTGCCGGTATCGATGTACGCCTTCTTGATCTCGCTGAAGGCCGTGACGTGGAAGCGCTGGCAGAACGGGCACTGGTAATCGGTGTACTCCACGATGGTGAGGGGCGCGTTCTTGGAACCCAGCATGTTGACGCCCGTGAGGTCGGTGATCTTCGCCTTGGTGGGCGCTTCTTCCGCCGGGGCGGCGGGTTTGCCCTGGCGCTCCAGTACTTGCCGGATGAGCCGCAGTTCCTGCAGGATCTGGTCGCCCTGCTGGCGAGTCATGGGGCCTTGGTCGGCGGCCTGCGCGGCCAGCGGCAGAGCGGCGGTCAAAGCGAGTAGGGTGTAAGTGAGAAACTTCTTCATGAGATACCTAATTCTTTCTCAGGACCAGCAGGTACTGGCTGTCCGGAACGTGCTCTTTTTCCGCAATCAGATGGAAGTGGTTGGCCTCGACTTCCTTGATGACATCGGGCATATCGAGGCGGATATGGGTCAGTGCCCGCCCTCCGGCCATAGCTTCCTGACGCTTATAGTACTCCACGAGCACCAGCTTGCCGTCCGCTTTGAGTGCCTTGTGGATCGCCGCGAGCATCTTTTCGGGGAAATCGAAGTGATGATAAACGTCCAGCGCCAGGGCGATGTCCACGCTGTCCGCCGGAAGGTTCGGGTCCGTCTCCGTGCCCTTGACGAAGGTCACATTGGCCAGCTTCTGGCCGGCGACACGCTGTTTGGCGGAGGCCAGAAAGTCGTCGAAAATGTCCTCCGCGATCACCTTTCCGTTAGCCCCGACGCGGCGGCTGAGGAAGGGCAGCATGTACCCGATTCCGGTGCCGATATCGGCCACCGTCATGCCGGGTTGCAGGCCCATGGCGCGGATCAGTTCGCTCGGTTTCTGCTTTTCATCGCGCGCCGGGTCAGAGAGCGTGGAGGCGACAGTTTTTCGTTGCTGCTCAGTCTGATAGCCCGAATTCGCCGGACCCGCAACCTGCGCGCAGAGGGCTCCTGCAAGCAGAATTCCCGCAAACACGCCGGTGAGTTTCATAACGCGGTTTCCATGGGCAGGGCGAGCGGCGCTTCGCGCATGAAATCGAGCCGCGCCATCTCTTCCACCGCCTCGCAGATGGATTGCTCACTGGTCTCTTCCGTCGTGATCACGAACGGCAAATCGTCCTTCGTATCGCAGGGTTCCTGCAGCACGGCTTCGAGTCCGATGTGCTTGCTGGCGAGAATCCCGGCGAGCTTGGCGATGATGCCCGGACGGTCCTCCACCCGGAAGCGCAAATAATATGCGCGCTTTTGAAATCTTACCGAAATGGGTTTGTTTTCGCCCAGCCTCTCGTGGGCGAATGGCGACACGCGATCCGGGCTCCCGCCGCGGATTTCGCGCGCCACCCGCATCAAATCGCTGACCACCGCGACGCCCGTGGGATGCCCCGCGCCCCAACCGTAATAGAAGGTATCCTCGCCGAACATGCCCTTCACCCAGACTGCGTTGTAAGGACCCTGCACGCCTGCCAGAATCGTGGAGGTCGGAATCAGTGCCGGCCGTACGGAGAGGATCAGGCCCTCGGGAGTCTTGCGGCCGCCGCAGATCAGCCGGATGGTGTGCTTCAACGTCTTCGCGTACTGAAAATCCAGCGGCGTGATGCGGCGGATGCCTTCGACGAAGATATCCGACGGCGTGATCTTCTCACCGAAAGCCAGCGCGGCCAGCAGCACCAGCTTACTGCGCGCATCGAAGCCATCGACATCCGCGCTAGGGTCGGCCTCGGCATAGCCCAGGCGCTGCGCCTCGGCAATCATGCTCTCCATGGACGCGCCGGTCTTTTCAATTTCCGTAAGGATGTAATTGCAGGTGCCGTTCAATATGCCATAGAGCGCCTGCACGCGGTCGCCCGAAATGCCCTCGCGGAGCACCGCGTGAATCGGGATTCCGCCGCAGACGGAGGCCTCCATGGCCAGATTGATGCCTGCCTGGATGGCGCGGTCCCAGATCTCGGGCCCGCTGGCCGCCATCAGTTCCTTATTGGCCGTGACCACGCTCTTCTTATTGGCGATGGCCGCGTTGACGATCTCCGCCGCCACAGTGGTGCCACCCACCAGTTCGGCGACGATCTGCACGTCCGGATGAGAGACCACCTCGCGCCAGTCGGTGGTGCGGAATACCTCGCCGAGGCCGGCTGGAATCTGCTTGCTGTGCACCGAGCGGCTGCACACGGCGACCACTTTTAAGCGGTAGCCGAGCTTGAGTGCGATTTGATCCCCGTTTTCGGACAGTATGGCAAGCGTGCTGGATCCGACGTTACCCAGCCCCACGATGCCAAGATTGACTTCCTGCATATCCTCCCATGATATCAGTGGGGTTCGTTACAGTTAGTGTCGGGTCTGGTGCCCGGCGGCTTCGTAGCGCCCCACGAGGAGGTCGGTGAGAGCCAGCCACGCGCCCTCGGGGTGCTCCAGTTTGCGATAGAGCGCGATGTACTCGGGCTTCTTCAATCCCATCCCGGCGTAGGCCAGGAAATACAGGCCGTCGTTGGAGAAATCGGTGATCTGCTCCTTGGTCCATCTCTTGGGATCCGAAAGATAGGGCTCC
>JBDTPR010000846.1:0-2608 GCA_039932635.1 Candidatus Solibacter sp. | reverse complement strand
CGTGACCCTCGACGAAGTAGGGCGTCCAGCCGTAGCCGCGGAACAACTGCTCCAACTCCTCGCGCGTGATGCGGGCCAACAGCGTCGGATTGGAAATCTTGTAGCCGTTGAGATGCAGGATGGGCAACACCGCGCCGTCGGTTGCAGGGTCGAGAAACTTGTTCGAATGCCAGGCAGTGGCCAGTGGGCCCGTCTCCGCCTCGCCATCGCCCACCACGCAGGCCACGATGAGATCGGGATTATCGAACACCGCGCCGAAGGAATGGCTGAGCGAATACCCCAGTTCGCCGCCCTCGTGAATCGAGCCAGGGCATTCCGGCGAGACGTGGCTAGGGATTCCTCCCGGGAAGGAAAACTGGGTGAAGAGTTTGCGCAATCCGGCCTCATCCTGGCTGACGTCGGGATAGATCTCGCTGTACGTGCCCTCCAGATATGTATTGCCCACTATGGCCGGCCCGCCGTGCCCCGGTCCCGAGACATAGATCATGTCCAGGTCATACTTCTTGATGACACGATTCAGATGCGCGTAAATGAAGTTCTGTCCGGGCGTGGTGCCCCAGTGCCCCAGGAGCATGTGTTTGACATCCGCGAGTATGAGCGGACGCTTCAGAAGCGGATTGTCGGAGAGGTAGATCTGACCCACCGACAGGTAGTTTGCGGCCCGCCAGTAGGCGTCTATCTGCGATAGCAAGGCGGGCGAGAGCGGCTCGTTCATGACACGACTCCTTCTTCTTCGTCAAGACATCGACGGACTTCGCGGGCGATCATCTGCTCTTCGTCGGTAGGGATCACGCGCACGGCAACGCGACTGGCCACGGTCGAGATTGCCGGACTGTTCGCGGCGTTCGTTGCCGGGTCCAACTCGATTCCCAGGAATTGCAGTCCACTGCACACACGCGCCCGCACTTCACCGGCATTCTCGCCGATTCCTCCTGCAAACACCAGCGTATCGAGCCCGCCGAGTACCGCCGCGAATGCGCCGATCCATTTGCGGGTCTGGTAGCAGAACAATTCCACCGCCTCGGCCGCACGCACATCGCTCGCCTGGCTGTTCAGCAGATCCCGCATGTCGGAACTCGTTTCAGAGATGCCCAGCAGGCCGGACTCGTGATTGATGAGTTGGCTGAATTGCTGCGCATTCAAGTTCCCTGCCGTCATCAGGTACCACGCTACGCCCGGATCCAGGTCGCCCGGCCGCGTGCCCATCGGCAACCCGGCTGCGGGAGTGAAGCCCATGCTGGTATCGAGACTCTCGCCGCCGCGTACCGCCGCCAGGCTGGCCCCGTTGCCCAGATGCGCCAGAATTACGCGTCCGCGCGCCGTCTCCGTACCGGCCACGCGCGCCAACTCTTCCATGAGCCAGGCGTAAGAGAGACCGTGGAAGCCGTAACGTTGAACGCCCCTCGCGTCGAAGCGGCGCGGGATGGGCAACAGCCGCGCCACGCGTGGCATAGTGCTGTGAAATGCGGTATCGAAACAGGCCACTTGAGGCAGCTTCGGATGACGCTCGCCGAACGCCTCGATCAGTTCGATCTCAGCAGGAAGATGCTCGGGATCGTAAGGCACGATGCGGCGCAATTCCTCGATCAATTCCGCCGTGACCCGCGCCGGACGGGTATGGTGCATGCCGTGGACCACCCGGTGTCCTACCGCACTTAGCGTGGAACCGAAGCGGTCTTCCAACAGCTGCATGAGGGCGCCGAGAGCGCCCCGATGATCGGCTGCCTCCAGACGAATGCTGCCTTGCTCCTTACGAAGCGCATCTTCGAAGGTGAGCGTACTGCCGGCGAGGCCGATGCGATCGACCTTCCCATGGAGCAGCCGTTGCTGAGTTTCCCCGGTTCCATACTGTGCGAACTTGACACTGGACGAACCTGCGTTGATCGCGAGAACCGGTCCAACGGGCGGCGTCGCTACCGACGACCGCGCCAACTACGAGACCTCCTGAGAGTAGGCGTTCGACAGATACTGGGAGAGCATACGCTGCGTATTGAAGAAGGACCCGTTGATCGCGATTGCCGACCGCATCATCTCCCAATATGCACCAGGGCGGCCGTAAAACATCGGCAGAATGATCATCTCCAACTTGTCGTAGAGCGCCGCGATTTCGAGCGCTTCATCGTCAGGCGAGTCCGGACCGTGTCCAATCGCCCAGCCGGTGATCCCTTCCAGGCACCCCTCCACCCACCAGCCGTCCATCACGCTGAAGCTGGGCACTCCGTTGAGTGCCGCTTTCATTCCGGAGGTGCCGGAAGCTTCCTGCGGACGTTTGGGTGTATTCAGCCACAGGTCCACGCCGGCATAGAGCAGCGGAGCGCGGCGCCAGTCGTAGTTCTCCAGGTAGACCACGTTCACCACGCCCCGCAGGGCGGCCGCGTCTTCGTAGATTCTTCGGATCAGGTCCTTCCCTCCCTGATCCGCCGGGTGGGCTTTACCGCCGAAGATAATCTGGACCGGTCCGACGTGCTCGGCGATCCAGCGCAGCCGGTCCAGGTTCCGGAAAATCAGGTCCGCCCTCTTGTAGGTTGCGGCACGTCGAGCGAAGCCGATGGTAAAGGCCGCCTGGTCCAGTTGAACGCCGCTGCGTTCTTTGAGGTCGGTGAGCAGC
>JBDTPR010000845.1:0-2611 GCA_039932635.1 Candidatus Solibacter sp. | reverse complement strand
AAGACCGACATCCCGGAGGTCTTCGTGCGCGAAATTGGCAAGGGTCGCGTGGTCTACTTTCCCTGGGACATCGACCGCTCGTACTGGGAGGTGCTCTGCGTGGACCACGGGAAGTTGCTGCGCAATGCGGTGCAGTGGGCCGCCAACGAAGCGCCAACGGTCTCGGTAGCGGGACCCGGCGTGCTCGACGTCACCGTGTGGAAGCAGGTGGGGTCGATGACCGTGCACCTGGTGAACCTGACGAACCCGATGATGATGAAGGGACCGCTGCGCGAGTTTCTGCCCACGCCGCCGCAGGAGGTCACGGTGCGACTGCCGGCAGGGGCGAAAGCGAAGAAGGTGCAACTGCTGGCGAGCGGCGCGACGCCTCGGGTACGCGAGGCCAACGGCGCGATCACTCTCACCATCGCCAGCATCGTGGACCACGAGGTGATCGCGATCGATCTGTGAGGTTGCCCGGCCACGATATAATTGATCGAAATGGCCGAAATTCGTCACTCCGTGTGCGCTCTCGACTGTCCCGATTGCTGTTCGCTGGTATTGAACATCGAAGACGGGAAAGCCACCAAACTGCGAGGCAATCCGGACCATCCGGTGACGCGCGGCTTCCTTTGCGGAAAAGTGGCGCAATACCTGGAGCGCGAGTATCATCCGGACCGCTTGCTTTACCCGCAGCGCCGCACTGGCCCCAAGGGCTCCGCCCGCTTCGAGCGCATCTCCTGGGACGACGCGCTCGACACCATCGCCGAACGGCTGCGCGCCGTGGCCGCCGAGTTCGGACCCGAAGCGATTCTGCCCTACAGCTACGCGGGCACGATGGGACTGCTCAACGGCGGCGGCATGGACCGGCGCTTCTTTCACCGCCTGGGAGCGTCGCGGCTCGACCGTACCATCTGCTCCTCAGCGGGCGGCGCCGGGCTCACGCAGGCGCTCGGACTGCGTTACGGCACCGAGCCCGAGCAGTTCCGCCACTCCAAGCTGATCATTGCGTGGGGCGCCAACATTCTCGGCACCAACGTGCACCTCTGGCCATTCGTCATGGAAGCGCGGCGCAACGGTGCGAAGTTGTACACGATCGACCCGAATCGCAATCGCACCGGCGCGGCCAGCGACCGCCACTACTTCATCAATCCCGGCAGCGATATCGCCCTGGCACTCGCGATGATGCACGTCATCATCGGCGAAGGTCTCCACGATGCCGACTACATCGAACGGCACACCGACGGCTTCCCCGCCCTCCGCGAGCGCGTGCAAGCGTGGACGCCGCAGCGCGCCAGCAAGCTAACCGGCATCGCGGCCGAAGACATCGTGCAACTAGCGCGCGAGTACGCCACTACGCGCCCCGCGGCCATCCGGCTGAATTACGGCGTGCAGCGCAGCGAGCGCGGCGCCACCGCCATGCGCACCATCGCGCTGCTGCCGGCGGTAACGGGATCATGGAAAGACATTGGCGGCGGATTGCAGGCCAGCACGTCGCATGCATTCCACCTGAATCGAGTTGGACTGGAACGCGCCGATCTCCAAGAGATCGCGCTCGGCCGCGAGGCGCGCATCGTCAACATGTCGCTCCTGGGGCAGGCGCTCACCACGCTCGACGCTCCGCCGGTGAAGGCGATGGTGGTGTACAACTCCAACCCCGCGGCCATCGCGCCCGATCAGAACACGGTACTCCGCGGCATGTCGCGCGACGATCTTTTCACCGTGGTGCTGGAGCAGTTCCAGACCGACACCGCGGACTACGCGGACATCGTGCTTCCGGTGACCACCTTTCTGGAGCACACCGATCTCTATCTGGCGTACGGCCACTACCATCTGCAACTCGCGCGCGCCGCGCTCGACGCACCCGGGGAAGCGCGCAGCAACGTGGAGATCTTCCGCGCCCTGGCGTATCGTATGGGCTTCGATGACGCGTGCTTCGCCGACACCGACGACGATATGGTGCGCACGCTGCTCGATTCGCCGCACCCGTTCCTCGCGGGCATCACGCTGGAGCGCCTGGACCGCGAGCGTTCCGTGCGCCTCAATATTGCCGAAGACGGTGCGCCGTTCCTGCCGTTCGCCGAAGGCCATTTCGGGACGCCTGACGGCAAGTGCCACTTCAATGCCGACACGCTGGATTACCAGCCGCCCATTGAGAGCCGTCATGGCGACGCAGCGTTGCATGCGAAATACCCGCTCGAATTGATCTCGCCGAAAAACGACGATAGCATGAACTCCACGTTCGGCCATCGCAAAACGGTCGACCTGCAAACCGCGACGCTGCATCTTAGTGCGCAGGACGCCGAAGCGCGCGGCATTCGCAATGCCGACCAGGTGCGCGTCTACAACGATCGCGGCGCCGTTCTGCTGATGGCCAGCGTCGATCAGCGCGTCCGCCCCGGAGTGGTCTGCGCGCCCGCCGTGCGCTGGGGCAAACGCGCCGCCGACAAGCGCAACGTCAACGCGCTGACCAGCGATCGCATCACCGATTTCGGCGGGGGACCCACGTTTTACAGCTGCCTGGTGCAAGTAGAGAGAAGCGGAGACTGATGACACACACAATGTTGACCGAGCGCCGCGCCGTAGTGCGCCTGAGCTGCTCTCTGATCCTGTTGGCGCTGGTGCTGGCGCC
>JBDTPR010000844.1:0-2620 GCA_039932635.1 Candidatus Solibacter sp. | reverse complement strand
TTACTTCTGCCAAACGAAATACACCTCCCAACCGGACCTGGAATACTCATACGAGGTATGGAAAATCCTACACTTCGCATAAGAGGTACTGATATCATAAGTTGTTGACAAAGAAAGTCAAGCCAAAATTTTGGACGTCGTCGCGTCAACCCACCGCAGTCCAGGACACGCCGTTTACTTTCAGGGGTTTAGACTGAAATGGAAAATCTGTTGGCAATCCTGCTGGCAGGTGGTGCTGGAGAACGGCTCTATCCCCTTACGCGCGACACAGCCAAACCGGCTGTGCCTTTCGGGGGAGCCTACCGCATCATAGACTTCACGCTCTCCAACTGTATCAACTCCGACGTTCGTCGAATCTTAATCCTAACACAGTACAAGTCCCTGGAATTAATCAGGCACATCCGCGACGGTTGGAACATCTTATCTCCGGAACTCGGAGAATACGTGGAAGTCATTCCGCCCATGAAGCGCGTCTCGGAGGACTGGTACCAGGGCACGGCCGATGCCGTATTTCAGAATTTTCAGAGCATCGAAGCCGAGAACCCCGACGCAGTTCTCATCGTTGCCGGCGACCATATTTACAAAATGGATTACCGTGACATGCTCGAGTGCCACCGCACTCACCGTGCCGACGTAACCCTCGCCACCATCCAGGTACCACCTGCCGATGCCGCGCGCTTCGGCGTCCTGGAGATCGACGAGGATTGTCGCATTACCGCCTTCGAAGAAAAGCCGCGCCACGAGCACCCCGCCGCGTCCCGCTTCGACCCGGACATGATCAGCGTCTCCATGGGGATTTATCTGTTCGAAAGATCGCTGCTACTGCGCATCCTTCACGACGATTCCCAGAACGCCGCGTCCACCCATGATTTCGGCAAGGACATCATCCCCCGCCTCATCAAGGAGTGCCGCGTGATAGCCTACGATTTCCGCGATATCAACGCCAAGCAGTCGCGCTACTGGCGGGATGTCGGCACGCTGGACGCTTATTACGAAGCCAATATGGATCTGGTCTCAGTCACGCCCGAATTCAACTTATACGACCAGTCGTGGCCAATCCGCACTCGCGCCACTCAACAGCCGCCGGCGAAGTTCGTTTTCGCGCAGAAGGGCCGGCGCATGGGCCTGGCGCTCGATTCCATCGTCAGCGCGGGCTGCATTGTGTCCGGCGGGCGAGTCCTCCGCAGCGTGCTCTCTCCGGGAGTGCGCGTGCACAGTTATTGCGAAGTTGAGAATTCGATTCTGATGCCGGGCGTGGAAGTCGGGCGCTACAGCCGGCTGCGCCGCGCCATTGTGAACACCGGGGTCAGGATCCCCGAACTTCAGACCATTGGTTTCGATGCGGAAGCCGACCGTGGCCTTGGCTACCACGTTACCGAGGGTGGAGTGACCGTCGTCGGCGCCTGAAGAGGCGACGGCCTCGCCCGCGATTTTTGTAGTACGGGATTTTAAGCAAGGAGCAATACTTTGACGATGATTGTAAAGGTAATTGGACGAGAGATTCTGGATTCCCGCGGGAATCCTACCGTGGAAGCGGATGTTCATCTCGGAGACGGCAGTATGGGACGCGCCGCCGTGCCATCGGGCGCCTCCACCGGCGAACACGAAGCTGTGGAACTCAGGGACGGCGATAAGGCCCGCTATCTTGGCAAGGGCTGCTTGAACGCGGTCAGCCATATCAATGGCGAAATCGCCGTCGCGCTGCACGGCAAAGACGCCACGCAGCAGGGCGAAATCGACAGCATCATGATCGAGCTCGACGGCACCCCCAACAAGGGACGCCTCGGCGCCAACGCACTTCTCGCGGTTTCCATGGCGACCGCGCGCGCAGCCGCGGTGGCGCAGCGCACTCCGCTCTATCGCTATCTGGGCGGCGCCGGAGCCAACACCCTGCCCGTCCCCATGATGAACATCATCAATGGCGGCGCGCATGCGGATAACTCCGTCGATGTGCAGGAATTCATGATCGCCCCCTATGGCGCGCCGAGCTTCCGTGAAGCGCTCCGCATGGGCGTGGAAATCTTCCATACGCTCAAGAAGGTGCTTTCCAAGAAAGGCTACTCCACTGCCGTGGGCGACGAAGGTGGCTTTGCCCCCATGCTCAAGAGCAATGAGGAAGCCATCGAGAGCGTACTCGAAGCCATTGCGCAGGCCGGCTACAAGCCCGGCGAAAACGTCGGCATCTGCCTTGACCCCGCCTCCAGCGAGTACTTCAAGGATGGCAAGTACATCTTCAAGAAATCGGATAACAGCTCGCGCGATAGCGAGCAGATGGTTGCCTATTGGGACAACTGGGTCACTCAGTATCCCGCGATCATCTCGATCGAAGACGGCATGGCCGAGAACGACTGGGCCGGCTGGAAGCTGATGACCGATGTGCTCGGCAAGAAAATCCAGCTGGTTGGCGACGATCTGTTCGTAACCAATCCTAAGATTTTCGCCAAGGGCATTGAAGCCGGTGTCGCCAATTCGATTCTGGTGAAGGTCAACCAGATCGGCACCCTCAGCGAGACCCTGGAAGCCATGCAGTTGGCCGCGAATTCCGGCTACACCGCCGTGGTCTCGCACCGCTCGGGCGAAACCGAAGATCCCATCATTGCCGATCTCGCCGTGGCCACCA
>JBDTPR010000843.1:0-2640 GCA_039932635.1 Candidatus Solibacter sp. | reverse complement strand
CAACTACGCGCGCCAAACCGGAGCCGAAGTCGTGACCTATCGCGCGGGCTTCCCCACGGAGTTGATCGGGACCATCGCACCAGACCTGATCCTGATCTCCCCGGGGCCCGGCCGGCCGGCGGATTTCGGCGTGCCCGGCGTGGTGCAGACCGCCGTGCGCCTCGGCGTCCCAGTCTTCGGCGTGTGCCTGGGATTGCAGGGCATCGTCGAAGCTTTCGGCGGAATCCTCGACGTCCTGGATTACCCGATGCACGGCAAGCCATCGCTCGTGCGCAACAAAGGCATCGGCATTTTCAATGGCCTGCCGGCGGAGTTTCGCGTGGGACGCTACCACTCTTTGTACGCCCGCCGCTCCGCGCTGCCCGCTTGCCTGGAAATCACCGCGGAAACCGAAGATGGCGTGATCATGGGCATACGCCATAAAGAGCTGCCTGTCGAGGCGGTACAGTTTCATCCCGAGTCGATTCTCACCGCTGAAGACGATCACGGCCTTCGCCTGATGGAGAATGCGATGCGGCTGGCCAGGATGGGTTCGGCCGCTCAGGTCGTCAAACGTTGAACTTTGAACACTCCGCCGAAGGCCCCACTTTTAAGCGCTGTGCGCTGCTGAGCGCGCTCCTGGTGGTGATTGCGGCGCTGCGCATCGTGTCCACCTACACGGTCCTGAGTCACACCGTGGATGAACCCATTCACCTCGGCGCCGGCATGGAATATCTCGATCACGGCACGCTGACCGGCGATGTCTCGCACCCGCCGATGGCGCGCGTGCTCTCCGCGCTCGGTCCCTGGCTGGCCGGCGAACACTGGCATCACACCGGCAATACAACCACCGACGGCACCACCGTGCTGGGCGACGACGCGCATTACGATCGCATGCTGGCGCTCGCCCGCCTTGGCATACTGCCGCTCTTCCTGCTTGCCTGCGTGATCGTGTTCCTGTGGGGCAACCATACAGCCGGTCCCCTGGCCGCCCTGTTTGCCACCTTCCTGTTCACCACGCTACCCCCGGTCCTGGCACACGCCGGAATCGTCACTACGGACATGGCGGCCACGGCGTTCACGGCGGCAGGGGCGTATGCGGGCCTCCTATGGGCCGAGCGCCCCGCCTGGCGGCGCACCGCGGTGCTTGGCCTCACGGTCGGCTTGGGAATGCTTGCCAAGTACTCCCTGCTAGTCTTCCTGCCGGCCATCTTTGGCGCCATGTACCTCTGCCGCTGGCGCGGCATTAGCGCCATCCCCGCTCAAATCCGCGAGCACTGGCGCCAGGCGCTGACAGCCGCCGCGCTCGCCTGCCTGGTAATCTGGGCGGGCTTCGGCTTCTCCTGGGGGCAGGTGAATTTCGCGCAGATCTCCCTGCCTGCGCCGCGCTTCTTCGATGGTCTGAATGATGTGCGCATACACAATACCGACGGGCACGCTTCGTACATCCTCGGCAAGCAGCTTCACTTCGGAGTCTGGTATTTTTTTCCGGTGACGCTAGCCGTGAAGACGCCCCTGGCAATGTTGGTACTGTTGGTGGCGTCGCTCTGGTTGGTCTGGCGCCAACCGCGATCCCAAAAACCGCTTGCGTACGCGCGCGGCTCCGATCAGAGCCGCGACCGTAAGGGAGCGTCCCTTACGGCACTCTACGCTCCCCTGGCCTACGCCGCCGTCATCCTGGCCATAGGCATGAGCAGCCGCATCAATATCGGAGTGCGCCACATCCTACCCATCTACGTGGGGCTTGCCATCCTCGCAGGAGCGGGCGCGGCCGCGATGCTGCGCAATCGCAATTTCTTAATCCCACTGTTCCTGCTCTTCGGCTGGCAAGTAGTGTCGGGAGCCATGGCGCACCCCGACTACCTTTCCTACACCAACGAAATCACGCGCGGCAAGCCAGAAAACTTCGTCGCCGAATCCGATCTCGATTGGGGCCAGGACATGCATCTCGTCGGCGACTTCCTGAAGCGGGCCGGCGCCACCGAAGTCAGTTTCACACCCTACAACGTGACCTACCTCGAGTCCGGCCACGCTTTTCCCAAAACCACGCGGAGCAACTGGTTCCACGCTGCGCCCGGCTGGAATGTGGTCAGCCTGGGAGGCTGGAAAGTATACAACCACCCGGGGTGGACCGGCATACGACCGCCTCAGTTCCGCATTGGACGCAGCCACTGGGCGTGGTATTTTAAACCCGGCGATGTGCCCTCGGTGCCAGGAGGAGATAAATGACGAAGACGCTCTTTTCCGTGATGCTCGCCTGCATCGCGGCGCCCGCGCAGACGGCGCGCGTGGCAGTCGTCATCGAGACCTCCTTGGGCTCGATCGAAGCCGAAATCGCGATGGACAAAGCGCCCCTTACCGGCGCGAACTTCCTGCGCTACGTCGATGCGGGGCGCTACGAAAACGCCAGAATTAATCGGACCGTCAAGCCGGACAATCAGCCCAATAACGCGGTGAAGATCGAGGTTATCCAGGCCGGTCCGGATCCCAAGGTCGCTGCGTTCCCGCCTATCGTCCTGGAGCGCACGTCCCTCACCGGCCTCCTCCATACCAACGGCGCGCTCAGTATGGCACGCGTCGGCCCCGACACCGGATCTTCCGAATTCTTCATCTGCATCGGCGACCAGCCCGCGCTCGATTTCGGCGGCAAGCGCAATCCCG
>JBDTPR010000842.1:0-2670 GCA_039932635.1 Candidatus Solibacter sp. | reverse complement strand
GAAAATAGGTGGACAATGCCGCGGCCACCAGAGCCCACGGCATCAGTAACCGGGCCAGTTTGTGTGAGAAAAAGTGGAGCCAGGTGCGGTTTCGCGGACCCAGCAGCGCCGGATAGAAGCCCACGATCTGGTACACCCCGGCCAAGGTCCGCACCTTGCGGCGGAATTCGCTGGACAGTCCGGTGGGATAGTCGAACGCCAGCGCCGATTCGTCGAAGATCACCCGGTAGCCACGGAAGAAGGCGCCCAGCGGAAGGTACATGTCGTCGTTCAAAGTATCTGGCGGAAGGGGCGCGGCGAGGGAGCGCCGCATTGCATAGATACAACCGGTGGCGCCGGGGACGGAGTCCAGGCGGCTGAGTTGTTTGCGAATCCACTTTTCATATTTCCAGTAGAGCCCGACACTGGCTTCTTCCAGCGTGGCGGCATCGCGGATGATGAGTTCCCCGCTGGCAACCCCCACCTGGGGGTCGGCGAAACATTCCACAAGATTCGTAAGGCATGCCGGATCCAGGTACTGGCGCACATCCGTGAAGAAAAGAATCTCGCCGGTAGCGCGAGCGATTGCGGAGTTAAGCGCCACCGCTTTGCCGCCGTGCGGCAGGTCGATGATCGTGAGCGTGGGCAGTCCGCTAAAGCTACTTACAATTTCGCGGGTGGCGTCGCTGGTGCCATCGCAGACCACCAGGAGTTCCATCAGCTCCTTCGGATACGCCAGAGCGCGAATCGATGCCAGTTTGTCCGCGATGAAGCTCTCCCCGTTATGTACCGGCAGGATAAGGGAAACCGTCGTGAGGAGCGGAGACTTGTGTACCGGCCTGCTGCGCCATCGCACCAGCAACGCCAGCAACATCGGATACCCGAACAGGGTATAGGCGCAGAACGCGATACTGGCGGCGAACACAGCGATCATGCGTCCGCCCTGGGGCCGGCGGCGGCCTCAAACCGATTTTGGTTAGGATGCACGATGCTCAAGCGCAAAACGTCCACCTTATTATGGCGCGAAGCGTCAGTCCAACGGGTATTCCGCGCGGTGGGCGTCTAGCCACGCCGGCACTTGGGCTGCACCGGATATTTCACCCGAGAGAATCGCCAGTACAAGTTTCTTAGTGATGAGAGCGCTGATCGGATGGTCGTAGTTTCCCGGCTGTGCGGCTCCAGCCATCTTCAAAATATAGGGAATATGCGCGGAGCGCGGCTTGCCGTCCAATGCCTGCCGGTGGCGAAAGGGGTGGTCCGATGACAAGAGTACCGTGCTGGTATCCCAGACTCCGGCCTGCTCCATCTCCCGGCGCATTTGGCCAAGCGTCCGGTCGGTCAAGACGAGGGCGTCAAAGTAGCCTCGCTGATTCTGCTCGAACAGACCCTTGATTGGAGTGGCGCCGCGATTGTTCTTTCCTGTCGCGGCATTATAGAAATAGGGCGGGTGCGGAACCGGCAAGTGCAGCAGGGAGAATCCCACGGAGCCATCGCGCGCCACTTCCAAAGCCTTGGCCACCACGTCCCGCGTCACGGATGCGTGGCGGATGGTGGAGAGCGACTGGCCGAAGGGTGAGCGGTAGGTGTTCTCGTACAAGCTGCGCGGCCGGTTGAGCAGCATCTCCGGGGCCGTGTCGCCGAGGCTGTTGAACTGATTGCTGCCGGCCCACCACCAGCAATTGCTCAGGTCTTCTTTCAAAACCCGGCAATACGGGATAGCCCAGGCGACCACACCCGTATTAAAGCCCAGCTTCCTGGCCTCCCGGAAGACATTGTTCTGCCGGCTCCACGGAACGTAACCGGAGCCGCCCGCCAGAAGGATCATCAACTCCGACGGACCCTTTGGGTGGACGTCCTGAACCGGTACGCCCGTGGTGAGCGCGGGCATTGACCAGTCGGTGAAGTAGTTGGGCGGGGCCACCTGATTGGCCGAGATACTTTCCGCTCGCAGGCGGTCGATTTCCGGAAGGCGGAGGTTCGCCGGACGATCCGCAAAGGAAAGGTCGAAGTCCCATTCGTCGAAGATCACCCAAACGACTCGGGGAGAGCCGGCCGGTTTGGGCGCCAGGCGCGCCGCCAGGGGCCCGTCGCGGGTGGCAGTGTCATCGTAGGTGACGATCTTATAGACCGACTGCGCTGCCGTAATGAAGACGAACGGCGAGAGCAAAATAAGCAAACTGTAAATGGGACGGAGAGCTCGGATGCCGCCGATCACCAGCGCGGTCACCAGGGCAATCGCAACCACAATACCGATGGCTGCGGCGCGCTGGTCCACAAATCTGAGAAACATGGATGTTCCCGGACTGCCAACCAGCGTGCGCAGTGAATTCACCAGCGAAACCAGTAGAAGTAACCCGCTGCCGATCAGGATTCGCGTAGCCAGCTTGCTGCCGACGCGCAGCGAGCGAATCAACCAGAATATGGCGGTGCCTAACAGCAGGACGTCGCCGAGAAGTGTGAGGTAATCTACAGGCTTGGGGAAAGACTTTAGCCAATAGCCTTGCGGCGCCGACAGGCCCAGCGTTTCCGCCCAGCATCGCAGGAATGCCAGATTGGCAAGGGAGAAAGCTGCCAGCCAGTCCGATGTTTTATTCCTGCCCGACAACATGGGGTTCTAGGGCCTTCTCCGCAGCAAATACAGCCAGCGGGTGGAGCCTTCCACATGCTGCACGCGCACGATCTCGAAATGCC
>JBDTPR010000841.1:0-2682 GCA_039932635.1 Candidatus Solibacter sp. | reverse complement strand
AGTTTGATGGCGCCCTTGAGTTCGGCGGCGGAGGCGGACGGGGTGGTGGCGGGCACGGCCAGGGCGGCGACGGCCAACAGAGAGCGTCGCGAAATGGGGGGCGTCATGCACGGCAGACTATCACGCGCGCACCGTGCGCGCAAACGGACGACGTCCACGGCGTAATCTTCACGGAGGACGTCCACTGCGTTATGTCCACTGCGTTACGCCACCCTACCGGACCACGTGTTACTATTCCGTTTCTAGAAAGGGGTAAGCCCGTGAAAGTGTACGAAAGCAAGGATATCCGGAACGTTGCTGTAGTGGGCCACGGCGATTCCGGCAAGACGACGCTCACTGCCGGGTTGCTTTTCACCGCCGGAGCTACCAACCGCCTCCTCCGAGTCGATGAGGGCAACACGATCACTGATTTTGACGAGGAGGAAATCTCTCGCAAAATCACGATCTCTACTGCCATCGCCGTGGCCGAATGGAAGAAGACCAAGATCAATCTACTGGACACACCTGGGTACAACATCTTTATCAATGACACGCGCGGGACCCTGGTGGCCGCCGATGCCGTGCTTGTCACCGTGGATGGCGTCGCCGGCGTGGAAGTGCAGACCGAAAAGGTCTGGGCTTTCGCCGAGGAGTTCAAACTCCCCCGCGCCGTTGTGGTGAACAAGCTGGATCGCGAGCGCTCCGACTTTGGTCGCGCGCTGGCCTCCATTCAGGAGAACTTCGGGCGCATTGCGGTGCCCATCCACTACCCGATGGGTAGCGAGCGCGAATTCAAGGGCATTATCGATCTGATTCGCATGCGTGCCTTCACCTATACGCCGGACGGCGACGGGAAGGGCAAGGAAGGCGACATTCCCGCCGAATACGCCGATGCGGCTCAGACGGCACACGAAGCCCTGGTGGAAATGGTGGCTGAAGGCAACGACGCCTACATGGAAGAGTTCTTCGAAAAGGGAACGCTGCCGGTGGAGCACATCCTCGACGGGATGCGCACCGGCGTCCGCGAACTCCGCATCTTCCCCGTAATGTGCGCCGCCGCCAACCACAATATTGGCAGCGACCTGATTCTCGATCTGATCGTGGACGACATGCCGAATCCCACCGAGCGTGGCGAGATCACCGCCGTGGTCAACGGTACCGAGGCCCACCGCCCGGTGGCCGAGAGCGACCTATGCTCGGCTTACGTCTTCAAGACGACCGCCGACCCGTTCGCGGGACGCATCACTTTCTTCCGCGTGGACACCGGCATCATCAAGAACGACGCCAATCTGCAAAACGTCAACAAGAGCGCTCCGGAGCGTCTGGCGCACTTGAGTTCCCCGAACGGTAAAACCCTGAATCCAGTGACCGAACTCCACGCCGGCGATATCGGCGCGGTGGCCAAGTTGAAGGACACCCTGACCGGCGACACGCTGGCCGAAAAGGGCTTCGACATCACCTACCCGCCGGTCAAGTTCCCCGAGCCCTCGATCGCGTTCGCAATCGAAGCCAAATCGCGGAACGACGAAGACCGCATGGGCAACGCCGTCCACCGCATCCTGGAGGAAGACCAGTCGCTGCGTTTCTACCGCGATCCCCAGACCCGCGAGTTTCTGCTGGCGGGTAGCGGGCAGCAGCATGTCGAAATTGTGGTCAGCCGGTTGAAGAAGCGTTACGGCGTCGATGTGGCGCTGAAAGCGCCGAAGATTCCATACCGGGAGACCATCCGCGGCAAGGCCGACGTGCAGGGCCGGCACAAGAAGCAGACTGGCGGGCACGGGCAGTTCGGCGATTGCTGGATCAAGATGGAGCCGCTGGCGCGCGGTAGCGGGTTCCAGTTTGCCAACGAGGTTTTCGGCGGCTCGATCCCCAAGAACTTCATCCCCGCGGTGGAAAAGGGCATGGTGGATGCGTCCGCCAACGGCTACCTGGCCGGCTTCCCCATGGTGGATTTCAAGGTCACCGTTTACGACGGTTCCTATCATGATGTGGATTCCAGCGAATTGGCCTTCAAGCTGGCAGCTCGCAAGGCGTTCAAGGCGGCCATGCTGGAAGCCAAACCTACCCTGCTGGAACCGATCATGAACGCCGAGATTCAGGCTCCGGTGGAATATGCGGGCGACCTTATGGGCGATCTCAACAGCCGCCGCGGCCGCATCGCCGGCATGGATACCAAGGGGGCTACGCAGTTCATCCGCGCCCAGGTGCCCATGTCAGAAATGTTAAACTACCAGAGTGACCTCACGGCCATGACTCAGGGTCGGGCGAGCTTCACGATGGAGTTCGACCATTACGATTACGTTCCGCAATTACAAGCGGATAAAGTGATCGCGGCTGCAAAAGCCGCCAAAGCGGGCGAAGAGGAAGAAGAAGAGTAATTATGATTTTTGGGATACAGCCCCGGGTGCGAGTGACACACACCCAGGGCCAATCCCCGACCGGGTGGTTGCAATCCGTACCGTGTGTGAGTTAGAGTTTTAAGGTCAATACTGGGTTACGGCCCACGGAAGTACTTTATTTTCAATAAGTGAGGAGGTGGGATGGTAGTACGAACCTCGACTCTCTGCAATATTACGTTACTGGCAGCCGCAATATTAACCTCCAATTGCGGGTATCAACAGCAATCAAGATTCCAAATGTCATTTTTGCCGCCGGCTCCGCGCGGCGCCGCTTCCACCATTGAAATACCCGAGCCTCCTCCGC
>JBDTPR010000840.1:0-2693 GCA_039932635.1 Candidatus Solibacter sp. | reverse complement strand
CGGTTGCTTCACAACCGTAATAAATTAAGCGGTTGAAATACTATCGGGGCTTGAGTTGTTCCGGTAGCGCTGCGTACCCAGGGGGCGGCGGGTAGATCGAGATCAGCAGTTCCAGGCGGCGCCGCAGATACCGGCTCGGCATCTGGCGTGGCCCCGTCTCTACATCGATGTCGCAACAGGTGCCATGCAAATACAGCGTAAGTGTATCTTCGAACGCCTGTCGCGCATAATCGCGGAATAACTTGGTTTCCTTGCGTACATTCGTCTGGCGGCGTAGCAGGGCCTGTTTCAGGTGCCAGCTCTTCTCATCTACTTCGCCGTGGACTTCCGTGCTCAACTCTTCGCGAATCGTGCGGTAAAAGCGCTCCTGCACGTCGGCATGCCAGCGTTCCGCCACCACCGCGGCGAGCGCGTTATAGAACTGGTAGTGGTAGTCGGCAACTTCTATATCCTTCACGCCGAGCGCCAGAATCAGCAGGCTCTTCTTCTCGCGGCGTGCGCTCGGAATGTGGCGCGATTCGGAGGGACGTTCGAAGGTGATACTGTCCACGCCCTTGCCGTTGCCCTTCTCAATGTAGGGCGCCAGGATAATTCCGGTCGGCGGCAATGCGGCCACAATAGCCGGTGAGATCGCCGCGATCGGGTCGTTTAAGTATTGCCGCAGATCCTCCTCTGCAATCGGGAGAAGGGTGAAGTATGAGAACTTTCCCGACAGTGGGATCAACTCGCCGCCAAACCGTTTGGCGAGTTCTTCTATGGCCACCTTAGGCTTGTCTGCGTCTATCGGCATCGGCGTGGTTCGATTGTAACAGGGAGGTGCGACGTTGAAACGGCAGGCTGCCGGAAAACTTAGCGCGGGCTAACTCGCGAGCCCCCGCGGGCGTGACGTGTAATCCATCCTGCACACTCGTAGGAACTGGCTAAACTGGAGGGGCATGCCCAAAATCCTGGTGTCCGCCGGTGAGGCCTCCGGAGATCTTTATGCCTCGCTGGTTGTCCAGGAATTGCGGCGTCTTCTTCCGGAAACCGAGTTCTTCGGCTGTACCGGGCCGCGTCTGCGCGCCGCCGGCGTGCGGACCGTGGTCGATGCCGCCAGCCTTGCCGTCGTCGGCCTGGTCGAAGTGCTGGCCCACATTCCGCGAATCTATGGCGAATTCCGCAAACTTCTGGCCGCCGCCGGCGCGGAAAAGCCCGATCTCGCCATCCTCACCGATTCCCCCGATTTCCATCTCCGAGTCGCTCGTAAACTCCACGCCCAAGGCATTCCCGTGGTTTACCTGGTGGCGCCGCAAGCCTGGGCGTGGCGGCAGGGCCGGGTCAAGCAAATGAAGCGCATCCTGCACCGTCTGCTCTGCATCTTTCCGTTTGAAGAGGAGTTTTTCACCCGCCACGGGGTCAAAACCACCTATATAGGCCATCCTCTGGCGGGCCTGGTCAAACCCTCGCTTACCAGACAGGAGTTTTTTAAGAAACACAGGTTGGCCCCCGAGCGTCCTTTAGTTACAGTGCTGCCTGGAAGCCGCCGGGGAGAGTCGGCGCGGCATCTGCCGGTGCTGGCCGACGCCGTGCAGCGAATCTATCGGGAACAGGCCGTGAACGTGATTCTGCCCGCCTCGGTGACCACGGGGACGGAGTTTTTTACCGGCCGCCTGGGGCGTTCGCCGGTGCAAGTGATCGAAGGGGAGAGTTGGGACGCTATGGCGCATGCCGATCTCGCGCTGGCTGCAAGTGGTACGGTGACAGTGGAGGCCGCCCTACTGGGCACGCCCATGGTCACGTACTACCAGGTCAGCCCGGCCACCTGGTTTATCGGCAAGCAAATCCTGCGTGTCAATGTGCCGTTCTATTCAATGGTCAATCTGATTGCCGGCCGCGCCGTAGTGCCCGAACTCATGCAGGACCAGATGACCGGTGAGAACCTGGCGCGCGAGGCCACCCGCCTGCTCTCCGACCCTGCTGCGCGCGCCGCCATGCAGGCCGGTCTCGCCGAAGTGCGGCAGAAACTCGCCGGCGGAGACGCCGCACCGCATCGCGCCGCCCTGATCATCAAGGATATTCTGGAAGGACAAGCCGCTCATGTTTCGTAATCGTACGCTCGCTCTCGCCCTGGCTCTCGGATGTTGCGTCGGATGCTGCGCCGGATGGGCACAGGACCGCCGCACACGCATCGATGTGGAGCAGTACACCATCGATGTGGAGGTCTCGCCGGCTACCCAGTCCCTCACTTCCAAAGCGATCGTGCGTTTCATTCCGCTGGACGACAACATCACCTCGGCGGCCTTCGAACTCAATAACGCGCTCAATGTATCGCGCGTGGTGGACGACAAGGGCAAGCAGATTCCGGCCTCGCGCAATCAGCAGGACTTCACCGTGCGGCTCAGTTTCGATCAGCCGCTGGTCAAGAATCAGCCGGTGACCATTACGTTCTTCTACGATGGCAAGCTCTCCGGCCAGGAAGACTCGCCGGTCTACGGCATCAAGTTCGCGGGCATTCACACCGACTACGCATACCTGATGTACCCTGCGCGCTGGTTCCCGGTGAGCGGTTACACCACTGACCGTTTCTCCGCCGACCTGCGGGTCACCGTGCCCAACGGCTTCACGGTACTCGGCAGCGGACTGGACAGCAAGGATGTTGCGGCTGATAAGACGCGCTACCAGGTCCGCTTCGAGCGTCCTTCGTTCCCCGGCAG
>JBDTPR010000839.1:0-2701 GCA_039932635.1 Candidatus Solibacter sp. | reverse complement strand
TGTGGATCACCGGTCTTCTTCTGGCGGCGAGTCTGGCAGGCGCGGACGTCAAGTACGATGGCGCGAAAGTCCATTACGAAAGCTACGGCAAGGGGCAGGAGGCTGTAGTTTTCATTCACGGGTGGACGTGCGATCTGACGTTCTGGCGCGGTCAGGCTCCGTTGTACGAGAAGCGGCGCGCCCTGCTGATCGACCTGCCGGGCCACGGGCAGAGCGAAGCGCCGAAAGTGGACTACACCATGGAGCGCTTCGCGCGCGCCATCGACGCGGTGATGCGCGATGCCGGCGTCACCAAGGGAGTGCTGGTGGGGCACAGCATGGGCGGCCCTGTGGTGCTGGCGTACTTGCGGCTGTTCCCGGCGAAGACCTCGGGCCTCGTGCTGGTGGATGCGTTACTTCAGGCCGCCACGAGTCCGGAGGGCGAGGCCAAGGCGAAAGCACAAATGGAGCCCTTCCTGGCCGGCTTCGAAAAGCCGGATTACAAAGAGACCATGGCCAAAATGATCACCAGCATGTACTCGGCGAAGACTACCCCGGCGATGCGCACGGAGATCACGGCGAAGATGACGGCCACACCGCAGCCTGTAGTGGTGGGAGCCATGCGCGGCATGTTCGCGATGCCCGGTGTCGGCAAGGACGAAAAGTACGATGTGCCGGTGCTGGTAATCATGAATGCGACTCCGGCGCGCCCCGGATATGAGGAGAGGCTGCGCGCGACGTTCCCGAAACTCCGCGGCTACGAGTCGTGGGAGGGCATGGGGCACTTCCTCATGATGGAAGATCCGGCACGTTTCAATACCGCCGTGGCCAAGTTTCTGGACCAGCGCTGATACAGTGGAAGTATGGAAACGGTAACTCTGGGCGGGGGCTGCTTCTGGTGTCTGGAAGCGGTGTTCGATGAGATGCAGGGTGTGACGTCGGTGGAGTCCGGGTACATGGGCGGGCAGGTGGCCGATCCGGATTATCACGCGGTCTGCACGGGGCGCACCGGACACGTCGAAGTGGTCCAGGTGACCTTCGACCCGGCGGTGACGAGCTTCCGGGATATTCTCGGGGTCTTCTTCGCCATTCACGATCCAACGTCGATGGACCGCCAAGGCAACGACGTGGGATCACAGTACCGTTCGGCGATCTTCACGCATAGCGAGGAGCAGCGCAAGACGGCACTCGAAGTGATTGCGGAATTGAACGCAGAGACTACTGACGGCAGACCGATAGTCACGCAGGTGCTGCCCGCGAGCACGTTCTACATCGCGGAGGATTACCACCAGGAATACTTCGCCAAGAATCCGAACCAGGGCTACTGCTCCTTCGTGGTGGCGCCGAAGGTGCGGAAATTTCGCGAGCATTTCGCGGCCAAACGCAAGACCGCTTAGGTCGTGGCTTCGGTCATGGTGTTGAACAGCGGCATCATGGTATCGACGCCGGTCATGCTGAAGATGCGCCGGATGCGCGGGTTGGCGCCGACCACCTTGAGTTCGCCGCCCGCCTTGCGAACGTTGGTGAGGCAGGAGACCAGCATGCCGATTCCGGAGCTATCGACGTAGTCCAGTTTGGCGATGTCGAAGATGAAGTGCTTCTGTTCTTTCTGAATCAGGCCCTTCACGGCTACGTCGAGCCGCTCGGTCTCGCCGCCCATGGCGAGACGCCCGGAGATGGTGATCACTGCGATGCCCGATTCCAACTGGCTGGCTTCTACTGACATTGTTCGATCATACAACGGGAAGTGCGAAAGGTCACACGGATGCTCGTGTGCCTACTTCTGGCACGTCGGGCACCAGAAGCTGACGCGGGCGTCGCTCGTGTGCCTGGCGGTGCGTATGTCGGTACCGCAGCGCCGGCAGGGCTCTCCGGCGCGGCGATATACCCAGAGAAATTCCTCCAGATTCGCGCTGCCGGTAGTACGCATGTGGCCGGACGCTTCAGTGACATTAGCGCGCAGAAATTTCCTCGCCGTGGAAACCAGCTCGGAGAGATTGAGCGAAGTCAGCGTACTCACCTTGCGAAACGGATTCACTCCGCACGCAAACGCGATTTCGGACTTGAAGACGTTGCCGATCCCGGCAAGCGCGGATTGATCGAGCAGCGCTGGTCCCACTTCGTACTCGGCACGCGCGGCCAGGTTGGCGATCGCCGCGGCCTCGTCGAAATCCGGCGAGAGTACGTCGGGACCGAGACGGTTCAAGCCCTCGCGACGGGCCAGTGTCGCAGCACTGTGGAACTCGGCGACCGGCACATTAAAGCCCACTGCGAGCATCGCCGGAGTCTCAATCACGATGCGCATGTGATAGCGATTGCGCTGCCATGCTTCCCCCGGACGATAAATGTGCCAGCTGCCGCTCATCAACATGTGGGTGAGCAGCGTCAGGTCGCCCGAGAAGTGGATCAGCAGCCATTTACCCTGTGCCTCCACCTTCTCCACCGTCCTTCCGGCGAGCGGCGTGTCGTAGTCGATCCGCGTTAGTTTGGGAAGCACGGATTCGAAGCGCGTGACAACCTGCCCGCCGATGGCGCGCTGCAAAGTGCGCGCCGTGCGGAAGATGGTGTCGCCCTCAGGCATCGGGCTCCTCATCCTCCAATTCAGGTGGCGCGGCGAGCACCGGCTCGGCCACGCGGCGCATCTGCAGACCGAGCGGCGACACCACGAAGCCGGCCTCTTCCAGATAGCGCGCCAGGAAATGCTCGCGCGCCGGAGCCTCGT
>JBDTPR010000838.1:0-2709 GCA_039932635.1 Candidatus Solibacter sp. | reverse complement strand
CGGGGCAGGATGTCGCGCTGCACCGCCGACACAAAATCTTCGATGCAGGGGTAGTGTAGGTTGTCGGGCGCGGGAATACTTTCCACGCCGCCGGGGTACTTGAGGTCGGGACCATTGAGCGGTGAGAGATCGATCTCGCCTTCGGTGCCGCGGATGCGGAACTCGTCGCGCACTACGCGAGAATGCCAGCGCACGTCCACCACGCCGCGCGTGCCGCCTTCGAATTCGATGACCACTGTGGCGTTGTCTTCCACCAGCAGGGGCTGCACCAGAGTGGAGAGTTCTCCCGTGGCGCTGCGCGGCTTGCCGAAGAGGTAGCTCATCAGATCGATGCGGTGGGAACCGGTATCGCGCAGCGGTCCGCCGCCGGACTTGGCGGGATCGGCCAGCCATTCGCGCGCGGATTCGAGCGGGTTGAACCAATCGTGGGCCGTGGCTTCCGCGAATACAGGACGGCCGATGGCGCCTTTTTCCAGTAACTCGCGCGCGCGGTCCACTTTGGGGTACATGCGGCGGTAGTAGGCGATGCCCAGGGTGCGGCGATATTCCTCCGAGGCCTTTTGCATGGATTGCGCTTCGGCGTAATTCATGGCCATCGGCTTCTCGCAGAGCACATGGCGTCCGGCGCGTAGGCACTCGATGGTCTGGGGCGCGTGGAGGAAAACCGGAGTGGCGATGTAGACGGCGTTGGCCTCGCTGGCCGCGAGCGCGGAATCCAAGGTTTCCCAGGAGGGCACTGCGTAGGGCTCGGCCTTGGCGGGGGAGCGCGTGACGATGCCGGCGAGCCGGCTCTGCGGTTCCGCCAGAATCGCGGGCAGGACACGTTTGCGCGTGATATCGCCGATACCGACTACCAGCCAGGAAACCATAAGGCGTATGGTAACGTAGTGCGGCGCGGGAACTGCAAAATGCTCCTTCCGGCCTTCGGCCGGTGTACCGACTGAAGTCGGTACGCAGACTGAAGTCTGGCCCCACAGGCAGCGTCCTACAAAAGGCCTAGCATGGTGCCTCGGCCAAGAATGTTGTTGGGATCCAAGCGGCGTTTGACCGCCCGCATCGCTTCCAGATGCGGCGGCGTGTATTGCAGGGCGAGCAGGTGCGCCTTGCGCTTGCCGACTCCATGTTCGGCGGCAACCGTGCCTCCGAGGGCGACTGCCTGGCGGGCGAAGTCCTCAATCAGCGATGTTGCGGCCTGCGGATTGGCAGGGTCGCTGAAGACGTTGACGTGCACGTGCGCGTCGCCGATGTGGCCGAAGATTACGTACCGGCCTGGGAACTGCTCTTCCAGGCGCCGGCGATAGTAGGCCAGCATTTCGCGATTGTGGGCGAAGGGCACGGCGAAATCGGTGCCCATCTTCATGGCTCCGTTGCGGCGCACCGTGTCGTTGACGAGTTCTGGCAGAGTGTGGCGGAAGCGGCGGAAGCGTTCGCGATCGTTCGCCGTGGTGGCGAACCACGAATCCTCGGTGAGCGCTCCGGTACCTTCCAGGCGTTCCAGCCACGCGTCCACTTCGGGGTCGTCCTCCGATTCCAATTCCTGATCGAAGAGCACGGCGGCGCGGGCGGCGGTGGGGATTTCGGGGAAGCGCTGTCGCAGCAGACCGAGCGAAGGGTCGTCGAAATACTCCAGCATGCGCGCGTGGGAGGACTCGCGCCACTGCTCGACGGCGTTGAGCGCGGTGTCGTCGCTTGGGAAAAAGACGATGCCGGCGAGCACCTCTTTAGGCGCAGGCAGCAGGCGCAGGGTGGCCTCGGTGACCACTCCCAGGGTGCCTTCGGAACCGATGAAGAGATCCACCCAATCCATGCCGGGGCGCAGCAGGTAGCCGGCGGTGTTCTTGGTGACGCCGGGTTGCGGGACGGTGCCGGGGTCGAAATCGATGGGCTCGCCGCGCCCGATATCGAGGATGCGGCCGTCGGCGAGCACCACGCGCAGGCGTTCCACCCAGGCTCCGGTGGCGCCGTAGCGGAAACTCCGCGAGCCGCTGGCATTGCAGGCGATGTTGCCGCCGATCGACGAGCCCGTCTCCGTTGGATCGGGCGGATAAAGCTGTCCGGAGGCGAGGGCGGCGGCGTGCACGTCGCGCAGTAGCACCCCGGCTCCGGCGATGGCGTGACCCGGTTGAATTTCCAGGCGCGTGAACTTCTCGAGCGACAGGATCCAGCCGCCGAACGGCACGCGGCCTCCGGCTACTCCGGTGCCGGCGCCGGACACCGTGACCGGAATTCCGGCGGCGTTGGCTTCCTTCAGGATGGCGGCGATCTCGGAATCGCTGGTAGGCACGAGGACGCGCTCGGCGTGGCCGCCTTTGAGCCCCGAGGCGTCCTCCAGGTAGATAGCCGGTACTTCGTCAGACATAAGTAAGAGAGTTTGGCGCGACCAGGGGGTCCCGCGCGGGCCGGGGGCCCGCCCTACAATCGCTAGACCTCCAAAATCACCGGCATGATGAGCGGACGCTTGGACGTCGACTTCACGATGTGGCGCTTCAGGTCGGCGCGGATCTTTTCCTTCATCACGCCCCAATCGGTCTTCTCTTCGTGGTTGGAGCCTTCGAGAGTTTTGAGCACCACGCCGCGGGCCAGTTCGAGGAATGCGCCGCTATCTTCGGCGGTCTGGAAGCCGCGCATGACGATTTCCGGCGGGCTCTCGATCCACCCCGTGTTGCGATTGATGGCGATGATGGGCAGCACGATGCCGTCCTCGGAAAG
>JBDTPR010000837.1:0-2709 GCA_039932635.1 Candidatus Solibacter sp. | reverse complement strand
CACCGAGAACAACGGGAAGTCCGCCGTCACCGGTTCCTTGCTGAACACATCCAGCGACACATCGGCGACCTTCCCACTCTTCAACGCCTCGATCAGCGCCGCCTCGTCCACCAATTCGCCGCGCGCGCAGTTCACGATCCGCACGCCGTCCTTCATCTGCGCGAACGCCTCGCGCGACAGCATCCCCTGCGTCTCCGGAGTCGCCGCCACATGCAGCGTCAGATAATCGCTGGCCGCGTACAAGTGCGACAGGTCCATCAACTCCACGCCCAAATCGTGCGCGATCGTCGAAGTCACGTAAGGATCGTGCGCCACAATCCGCATCTCAAACGCGCGCGCCCGCTTCACCACTTCGCGTCCGATACTGCCCAGGCCCACGATGCCCAGCGTCTTGCCGCGCAGTTCGTTGCCCATGAACTTCTTCTTTTCCCACTTGCCCGCGCGCGTGCTCGCGTCGGCCTGCGGAATGTGCCGCGCCATCGCCAGCATCATCGCCAGCGTGTGCTCGGCCACCGAGATCGCGTTGCCGCCCGGCGTATTCATCACCAGCACGCCCGCCGCGGTGGCCGCATCCAGATCGACGTTGTCCACGCCGACCCCGGCGCGCCCGATCACGCGCAGTTTCGGCGCCTTCTCCAGCACCGCCTGGTTGACCTGCACCACGCTCCGCACCAGTAGTGCATCGGCTTCTGCAAGGTGCTGCGCGTATTCCTTAGGATTCGAAACGATGACGTTCCAGCCTGCCTGGGATTGAAACAACTCGATCCCGGCCGGCGCGAGAGGCTCGGCGATGAGGATGTTCATAGTGTGTCCAGCTAGGGTTTCCAGAAGTATTTCCAGGTGATGCGGGGAGTTGCCTCCCCGCTCCGATTACTTCACAGGCTTGACTGCGGCCTTGGCGTAGATTTCCTGCGCCGCGGCAACTCCGGAGCCGTACGGCACCGCATGTCCGTTGGCGTTCAGAATGATTTCGAGGCAGGCGATCATGGCGAACAGATCGGAGAAGTCGAAGTAGCCCAGATGCGCGATGCGGAAAATCTGTCCCTTCATCGAGCCCTGGCCGTTGGCGATGATCGAGCCGAAACGGTTGCGGAACTCCTTCACGATCACGCCCGAATCCATCCCGGCCGGCGCCGTGATCGAAGTCACCGACGAACCAGGCGCGGCGCCCGCGAACAATTCGAGGCCGAGTTTGGTTGCGGCCGCGCGTGTGGCTTCCGCCAGCATCTGCGCGTTCTTCACCAGATCCGCCATGCCGATCTGCTTGACATAGAGCAGTGCTTCGCCCAGCGCCAGAATCATCGCCGTGGCCGGAGTCCAGCTCGATTCGCCCGCATCCCCGCTCTTCTTTTCCTTCTTCAAGTTGAAGTAGAAATGCGGCAGCGTCGAACTCTCGCCGAGCTTCCACGCCTTCGCGCTCACACTCATGAACGCCAGTCCCGGAGGCACCATGAAGGCCTTCTGCGAACCGCCGATCACTACGTCGAGGCCCCAGGCGTCGATCTCGAGCGGCATCGTGCCCATGCCCGTGATCGCGTCCACCACGAAGATGGCGTCGGTCTTCGCAATCGCGCGGCCCATGGCTTCCACATCATGCGCGGCGCCCGTCGAAGTCTCCGAGGCCTGCACGAAAACGCCTTTGGTGGCGGGCTCGGCGGCTAGCGCGGCCGCAACCTGTTCGGGCTTCACGACCTGCCCGTACGGCACCGTGATCACGTTGGCATCCAGGCCGTACGCCTTGGCGATATCGGCCCAGCGTTCGCCGAACTTTCCGGCCACGCAGACGATTACCTTATCGCCTTTGGAAAAGAGGTTCGATACCGCCGCATCCATCGCGCCGGTGCCCGAGGCAGCGAACATGACGACGTCGTTCGACGTGCCCATCACGGATTTCAGATCCGAGAGACAGGCTCGGTAGACCTTACGGAAATCTTCCGTACGGTGGTGCATGTCCGACCGCATCATCGCGTGCAGGGCAGGCGGATAGAGGGGGGTCGGACCGGGGGTGAGTAAACGCTGTTTTTTAATGTACATCGGAAGGGTTTAGTCCTCTAGAATATCAGACCTTGCCCGACCCATGCTTTTCAGAGCCGCGCCGAGGATCGTGCGCCGGCCGCGCAATCCATTAGCTATCCCGAAAGGTCTCGTCGTAAGCCGCTTCCAGCGCAGCCGCTTCCTCTTCCGTCAGCTTTTCGAATTCGCGCTCGCGTCCCCGTTTGGACAAGCGCCCTGAGTTCTGCCGGAGAAACCTAAAGAGCATATCGATTGTCCGTTCCGGCATATCGACTATCCTCTCGGTAGCGGCCCGAAAACGATCGTACCGCGCCAGGAAATCCGTCTCGCGCGGCAGGTCTTCCTCAATCGTCTGTCGCACGCAGCCATAGAGAAACTCCGCGTGCGGCGTGGCGTCGAAAAAGCGGTAGTAATCCGCCGTATCGCTTAAGACCCGAACGTTGCCCTCAACCGTAGGTTCCCATTCAATTAACGGCAGGAGCCGCTTTGAATAGTCTTCCAGCGCGGCGCGGTATGCGTCCACCCGCTCCAGAATCGCCGCCGAAACGGGAAAAACCAGGCCTCCCGGGCTGAAGCCGCGCGCCGCCAGAACATGATGAATCAGATACCGGTGAATGCGGCCGTTCCCATCGGTAAAGGGATGCGCGTAGACGAATCCGAAAGCCAGCGCCGCGGCGGATACCATGAAAAATCCTG
>JBDTPR010000836.1:0-2713 GCA_039932635.1 Candidatus Solibacter sp. | reverse complement strand
GGTAGAAATCCACCCAGCGATTCATTTCGCCCCAGCCGACATTGCCCACCATGTGATCGATGTAGCGCAGCCCGGCTGGGCGCGCGATGATGTCCGCGGCAGTCACCGCCTCATATCCGGGGAGGAACGCGCCCTGGTAGTTGCGGCGCTCGACGAAGCTATGGATGGTTTCGCCGTAGATCGCAATGGCGGCGATGCGGACTTCGCCTCGCGCATCGCGCAGCGTCTCCGGCTCGCGCACACTGCGCGCGCCGCGCGACGTGGTGGCGCGCCACGCGGCTTCGGCGTCGTCCACCCAGAGAGCGACATCGCGCACGCCATCGCCGTGCAGTCGCACGTGGGCGGCGATGTCGCCATCGGGTTGCAGCGGCGTGGTGAGCACGAATCGGATCTTGTCCTGCATCAGGACGTAGCTGGCACGGTCGCGCACGCCGGTCTCTGGTCCGCAATACGCAACCAGGGAGAAGCCGAAGGCGGTGCGGTAATAGTGCGCCGCCTGGCGGGCATTGCCCACGTAGAACTCGACGTAATCGGTGCCGTTCAGCGGCAGGAAGTCGGATTCAGCCTGCCTGGTTTGCTCCAGAATTTGCGCCATTGCTTTTCCTCCATGCCTCGATGCAGAGGCGGTTATCTTCGTCCGTTCCGGTGGAGACGCGTATGCAGTTGGGGAGGCCGAACGCCTTGAGCGGGCGGACCACAACGCCCTGCGAGAGCAGGCTCTCGAAGACGCGCGCGGCGTCCTGTGCGGTGGGCAATTCGGTCATCACGAAATTAGCCTGCGAAGGCGCCACGGGGAGTCCCAGACTCTGCAATCCCTCTGTCAAATATCTTAGTCCGCGCGCGTTGAGTTCGAGCGACCGGTGCAGGAATTCCTTATCCCCCAAAGCGGCGATGCCGGCGGCCTGCGCGGGAGTGGAGGGTTCGAAAGGCAGTTTGACTTTGAGCAGATTGCGGATCAGCTCCTCGTGGGCGAAACCGTACCCGATGCGCGCCCCGGCGAGTCCGTAGATTTTGGAAAAGGTGCGCAGAGTGATGACGTTGTCGTAGCGGTAGTGCATGGAATCCGGGTAGCGCGGATTGTCCTTAGCGTATTCGAAATAAGCTTCGTCGAGGATGATCAGAACGCGCTCCGGCACGTCCTTGTAAAACTCCTCGAACTGGTGCCTGGTGAAAATGGCGCCGGTGGGATTGTTCGGGTTCGCCAGATAGATGATCTTGGTGTGCGAATTGATCTGCGCGGCGAGCGCGGGCAGATCGTAGTGCCAGTCCGAGTATGGCACGGTGCGGTATTTGACGCCGCGCGATTTGGCCAGCACCTGAAAGCCGATGAAGGCCGCCTCGGTAGTAAGCACCTCGTCTTCGTCGCAGAGGAAGGCGCGAATGATGTTACTCATGATGCCTTCACTGCCGCTGCCGGCGATGACGTTTTCCACCTTGAGGTCGAACTCGCCGGCCAGGACTTCGCGGAGATCGAGACCGCCATTGGGATAGTAGTTGAGTCCGGAGAGGGTGCGCGCCATGGCTTCGATAGCTTTGGGCGAGGCGCCGAGGGGGTTTTCGTTGGAGCCTAGTTTGGCGACGCGCGTGAGACCGTATTGTCGCTGGACGCTCTCGATAGTGCGGCCGGCTTCATAGGGCCGGAGGGATTCAATGTAGGGCGGAACGAGAGGCACGAAACCATTGTACATGCAGACCCACTGATAGGTGCTGCTATTGGGCAGACTTCAGTCTGCGCACCGGCTTCAGTCGGTGCAAATCACGGAATGAACGCCCTGTGGACATCTCCTGTACGTCCCGACTTGCCCACTACGGCCCAACGTCTTGGCAATACAGGCCTTCGTATTTGGCGCATGCGGTGCTTTAATAGGTCGCGTATGAAACTGGAACTCGAAAGTTCGCTGGAGCGCTGGATCGCAGCGCAAATACTCGATGCCGATCAAGCTGCGCGAATCCGGCAGTGGGAGTTGGATCGGGCGCCGGAAGGGCGGTCGCGATGGCAGATTGCCGTGGCTCTAGCGTTTGGCGGAGTAATGCTGACGGCCGGTGTGCTGCTGTTCGTGAGTGCGCATTGGGACGAGCTATCGCCGGTGCAGCGCATGGCGTTGTTAGTCGGCGCGGTCGGCGGATTCCACCTCGCGGGCGCATGGACCCGCGAGCGCTTCCAAGCTTTGGGCACGACCCTCCACGCGGTGGGCACGGTAGCACTCGGCGGAGCGATCGCCATGGCCGGTCAGATATTCAATATGGAAGAGCACTGGCCCGCGGCGGTGATGCTGTGGGCGGCGGGCGCCGTGGCCGGTTGGCTGCTGCTGCGCGATTGGCCGCACGCCGCCCTCGCTGCGCTGCTGATTCCCTGGTGGTTGGTGGGCGAGTTCACCGAGGCGTCCCGGGGCACGTGGGATGGATGGCGCGTGGCCAACTGCGGCGTCCTGCTGCTGTCAGTCTGTTATCTGAGTGTCCGCGTCAATGAGCGCGCCGATCATGCGCGCACCGCACTCGCGTGGCTCGGCGGACTGGCGATCTTGCCGGCCACCATCGCGGTCGCGATCGAGCGCTACCGCTATGCGCATGCGACCTCGCCGAATTCGGAATTGCTCGCGCTCGGCTGGGCGGGCGCGATCCTGCTGCCACTGGGGCTCGCTTACCTTTACCGGGGCAATGCGGCGTGGCTGAACGCGGTCGCGGCGGTGTGGGTATTAGGCCTGAACGTCGC
>JBDTPR010000835.1:0-2714 GCA_039932635.1 Candidatus Solibacter sp. | reverse complement strand
CAGCAAGCTGACCACGAGATACGCCTCGTTCGCGAACTCATAGAAGTAACCGGGCTGCACCAGGACGTTCGCATTCTCCAGCAGCGCGAGCGTCCACTCCTCTTCGCTGCGCGTGCGAGGCACCTGCAGCGTGATGTACCAACCGCCCTCCACCGCCAGAATATTGGCCGTCGATCCCGCCACCACCTCGCGCGCGAACGCCAGATTTTCCACGCAGCGCGCTCGAATCTGCCGCTGCACGTCATCGCCCGCATCCAGCAACCGAGCGGCGGCGCACTGCACCGGCGTGCCTACGGAGAGATACGTATCGGCGATCCATTCCAGCTTGTCCCAAGACTGCGTACGCAGTTCTCCAGGACCGCTCACCACAGTCCACCCCAGCTTCATCTGCGGCAAGCCCGCGACCTTCGAGAGCCCGCTCATGCTGAACGCCAGGCACTCCTCGACTCCCGCCAGAGTGCTCACGCGCTCGCCATCTTCGGTCAGCGCGTAGTCGGCGAACACCTCGTCGGAGATCAGCGCGATACCGCGCTCGCGGCAGATCGCGGCCAGCGAGTCCAACTCGCCGCGCTTCACATAACTCCCCGTCGGATTATTCGGATTCACCAGCACGATGGCGCGCGTACGGTTGTCCACCATCGCTTCCAGCGCTTCTAAATCGATGCTCCACCCTCCGTGATACACCAGCGGATACTGCCGAACCTTCACCGATTCCATATCCGCCAGAAACTCGAACAACGGATACGAAGGCCGCGGCACCAGGACCTGGTCGCCCGGGTCGCAGAGCAGTTTGAAGAGATAGCCGTACGCCTCGCTCGTGCTCGCGGTGAGCAGAATGCGCTCCACCGGCACGTCATGCCCGCGCGCCGCGTAATAGGCGCGCACCGCCTCGCGCGCCGCGGGCGTTCCCGCCGGCGCCGGCTCGTAGGCAAGCATCGCGGGGTCTGCAAACGACTGTACGATTCCGCTCGGATAGTTCAGCCCCGCGTGCGTGGGATTGGATTCCGTCAGGTCGAATACGAGCGCGCCCGCCGCGCGTTTCGCCGCCAGCGCCTGCGTCAATCGATTGGTCTGCGTGTCCCAGTGGAAGCGGGATGAGAACATGGTCACCTGATTGTAGCGACTGGAAGAAGCGCTTCGCGCCGCGCATGATATGTTGGGTTCAATGCCCAACGAGAACCCCTTTCAGGACCCGCTGCGCTTCGAACGCCAGGTTCCCGAGTGTGTCATTGTCATCTTCGGCGCCAACGGCGACCTCACCAAGCGCAAACTTCTGCCCGCGCTGTACCGACTCGCCTTCGACCGCCGCCTCTCCGCGGGCTTCGCCATCGTCGGCATCTCTCGCACCCCCATGACCGACGACGCCTTCCGCGAGAAGATGCGCGCCAGCGTCGAGCAGTTCTCCGAAGACACCAAGCTCGATCCCGACGTGTGGGCCGATTTCGCGCGCGGACTCTATTACGTGAGCGGCGACATCGCCGACAACGATCTCTACACTCGCCTGGCCGCCAAACTCGGCGACATTGAAAGCGAGCGCCACACCGGCGGCAATGTCATGTTCTATCTCTCCACGCAGCCCAGCCAGTATGCGCCCATCGCGCACGGCATCGGCGCGGCCGGCATGGGAAAGGGAAGCGGATGGCGCCGGCTCGTCGTCGAGAAGCCCTTCGGCCACGACCTCGCGAGCGCACGCGAACTTTCCAACCAATTGCACGAAGTCTTCGTAGAGAGCGACGTCTATCGCATCGATCACTACCTGGGCAAAGAGACCGTGCAGAACATCCTGGCCTTCCGTTTCGGCAACGGAATTTTCGAGCCGCTGTGGAATCGCCGCTACGTGAACCACGTGCAGATCACCGGCGCGGAATCCATCGGCGTCGAAGGCCGCGGCGCCTATTACCAGGAGGCCGGCGCGCTTGACGACATGATTCAGAATCACCTGCTCCAGGTGATGGCCACCATCGCGATGGAGCCGAGCGCCAGCTTTCAAGCCACCAGCGTGCGCGATGAGCGCAGTAAGCTGCTCCGCTCCATTCGTCCCATGACGCGTGAGGAAGTGCTCGTCAACGCCGTCCCGGGCCAGTACGGGCCGGCGCGCATCGGCGGCAAGGACGTCCCCGGCTTCCGGCAGGAGGAAGGCGTGGACCCGAAGTCGCAGACCAACACCTTCGCCGCGGTTACCTTCTTCGTGGACAACTGGCGCTGGGCCGGCGTGCCGTTCTACGTGCGCACGGGCAAGCGCCTGCCCAAGCGCGTCAGCGAAATCGCGATCCAGTTCAACTCCGCGCCGCTGCACCTTTTCAATCAGGATTCGGGCGACGCCGGCGTCAATCTTCTCATCCTGCGCATCCAGCCCGAAGAAGGCATCTCGCTCAAGTTCCTCTCCAAGCGCCCTGGCTCGGGAATGACGCTGCGCCCGGTGTCGATGGACTTCAACTACGGCTCGAGTTTCGGCGAGCGTTCGCCCTCGGCCTACGAGACGCTGCTGCTCGACGCCATCGTGGGCGACCCCACGCTTTATACCCGCCAGGATATGGTGGAGGCGAGTTGGAGCGTGGTGGAGCCGATCCAGAATACGTGGCGCGAGACCGCGTCCGACTTCCCCAACTACGAGGCCGGAAGTTGGGGGCCGGCCGCCGCCGACGAGATGCTGGCGCGGCGCGGCCACACCTGGAGGAAACCGTAATGGCCACGAGCGTAGTGCCGGACGCCAT
>JBDTPR010000834.1:0-2715 GCA_039932635.1 Candidatus Solibacter sp. | reverse complement strand
TGGCGCTGGGCGTGGTGCTGCTGGTGCTGTGGCAGCTTTCGCGCATGGCTCTGCTGAGTTGGGCGGACTTGAGCTACGTGGTGCCGGTGACCAGCGTGGGCTACGTGGTGGTCGCGCTGATCGGCAAGGTGTTGCTCGATGAAGACATCACGGGGCGGCGCTGGGCGGGCATCGTGCTGATCATGGCAGGCGTGGCACTGGTCGGCAGGAGCGCTCCCTCGACCGTGCCGCGCGGGGAATCGCGATGAAGTGGCTGCTGGTGGCTCTGATCGTGGCCGCGACCACCGCGGGCGAGGTGCTGCAGGCTGCGGGCATGCGCCGGCACGGCGAGGTGAGCGACTTTCGCCTGGGCGCCGTGGGGCGGGCGCTGGCCGTGTTGGCGCGCAACCGCTTCATCATCGGCGGAGTGGCCGCCATGGCGATTTCCTTCTTCGCCTTCATGAAGCTGCTCTCCATGACGGACCTGAGTTTCGCGGTGCCCGTCTCGGCGGTCACCTACGTGATGGAAACGGTGCTGGCGAAGTACCTGTTGAAGGAGCGGGTCACGGGGTTGCGCTGGGCGGGCGCCGCGCTGGTGATCTGCGGGGTGGTGCTGGTTTCCCTGTGATCTGGCTGGCCATCCCGGCGCTCGCGGCTACGGCGTACTATTGCCTCGCGTTGCTTGCCGCGGCATCCTGGCGCCCGGGATCACGGCAGGGATCACACCAGCGTGCGGCGGCGCCGGCGGTCTCGATTCTCAAGCCCGTGCACGGTCGCGATCCACGTTTCTACGACGCCATTCTGTCCCATGCGCGGCAGGAGTATCCCGAATTCGAAATCCTCTTCGGCGTGGGCTCTTCGAGTGACGCCGCACTAGAGGACATCGAGCGCTTGAAGCGCGAGTTTCCGGCGCTTCGCATTGAAGTCGTCGTGGTGCGCACTAGTGCGCCGAATGCCAAAGTAGGAGTGCTGGAGGAACTGGAGCGGCGCGCCCGGCACGACGTGCTGCTGGTCAACGACAGCGACATTCGGGTGGAGGCGGGGTATCTGCGCGCGGTAACGGCGTCGCTCGAAGACGCGGACGTGGGCCTGGTGACGTGCCTGTACCGCGCGGGCGCGGAGAGTTGGGCTTCGCGCGCCGAGGCGCTGGGCATCGCGACCGAGTTTGCGCCCAGCGTGCTGGTGGCGCGCTTGCTCGGCGTGGCGGAGTTCGCGCTTGGGTCCACCATGGTTTTCCGGCGCGCGGTGCTGGCCGAGATCGGCGGGTTCGCCGCCATCGCCGATTACCTGGCGGACGACTATCAGTTGGGCTGCAGGATCTCGCAACTTGGCAAACGCATCGTGTTTGCGCCCGTGGTGGTGGAGACCAATCTCGGCGCGGCGACCTGGGGCGACACGTGGCGGCATCAGTTGCGCTGGTCGCGCACCATCCGCGTGTCGCGCGCGTCGGGGTATTACGGGTATGTGGTGACCCACGCCACGCTGTGGGGCCTGGTGGCGCTCGGGGCGGGGCAGTGGATGGCGGGAGGTGCGGCGCTGGCGGTGCGGGTGGCGGCGGGCGTCTGGATCGGAGCGGGGATCCTGGGAGATCGCAAAGTGATGCGCGATTTCTGGATGATTCCGCTGCGCGATTTGTTCGGGTTCGCGGTCTGGGTGGCGGGACTCTTTGGGGATACGGTGCAATGGCGCGACAAGCGGCTCAAGCTGCGCGCCGACGGCCGCATCGTGGATTGACAGCCGGGGGCAGGTACCCCCATTGACGACGGCAGGGCGAGCGGCTAGTCTATATGCAGACTTGCGGGTCCAGTTATCTATTAATAGCCTTTATCCTTACATTTGCCGGACTCTAGCAGGTCGCATGGAGGTAGTGTGATCTTATTGTTGTTTGGCCCCCCTGGCTGCGGTAAGGGTACACAGGCTACATACTTAGCGGAGCGATTTCAGATCCCCGCAATTTCCACGGGAGAGATGTTTCGCGCCGAGTGCAAAGCCGGTACGGAGCTGGGCAAGATTGCCTGCACGATCCTGTCGAAGGGCGGACTGGTAAGCGACGAACTGGTGAACGACATTGTGGCCAGCCGGATCTCACGGCCGGATTGCAAGGATGGCTTCCTTTTGGATGGCTATCCGCGCACGGTGCCGCAAGCCATTCAGTTCGCCGGTGTGGTGCGGCAGCGCGGGTTGCCGGAGCCGCTGGTGATCCATCTGGACGTGCCGGACGAAGCCCTGGTCACGCGTTTGACCGCACGGCGGCAGTGTCCGCAGTGCCTGCACATCTACAATGCGATTCTGGCGCCGCCCAAAGTCGCGGGAGTGTGCGATGCCGACGGCTCGGACTTGATTACCCGTCAGGACGACTGCGAATCTGTGGTGCGGCGCAGGCTGCGCGCCTATGACGAACTCACCGGACCGATCCTGAAATGGTTCGGACCAAAGGTAGTTCGCAGCGTGGATGGCACGCGTCCGGTGGACGTGGTGGCGCAGGCGGTGGAGCGTGCGGTGCTCGACGCCTATTGCATGGTGAACGCCGGCTAACCACGCTGGCCACGACGAGGCGAGCCCGGCTCGCCTCGCGCCTCAGAATCGCAACGAGCGCCGCGTCTTACAGCCCCCGAAAAGCTACTCTTCAGCACGGCAATCGAGGATATGGCAGAATGGGGGGTTGGGCACGACGCTGAGCGACTTGCGGAAAATCCCCGAAGGTAGCTAAAATCAACGCGTTCACATAATCCCAGG
>JBDTPR010000833.1:0-2719 GCA_039932635.1 Candidatus Solibacter sp. | reverse complement strand
CCCGCCAGCGTGGCGAAATTTGCCGCCGTGGTGGCCGGCGCGAAGACCATCATCTGGAATGGTCCCATGGGAATTTTCGAGAAGCCCCCGTTCGATGCGGGTACCGTAGCGCTGGCCAAAGCCGTCGCCGAATCCGGCGCCGTAAGCATCGTCGGCGGCGGCGATTCGGAGAAGGCCATCAAGGCGGCTGGCGTCACTTCCAAGATCTCGCACGTCTCTACCGGCGGCGGCGCGTCCCTGGAATTCCTCGCCGGAGTCGAGCTTCCCGGCGTCGCAGCGCTCAATCGTTAACATTTCACAGGGGTTAGCCAACGGGGGAGGCGGTTGAGCTTCCCCCGTTTTTCGTTTCGCAATGCAAAATCGACCATTTTGCTCTGTTTTAGCCACCTAGAGCTATCCATGTCCTGAAAGTCACAAATATCCCAGTAGTTATCGTTACTTTCCATTAATCATAGGTTTTGCATAGCGAAACTGCGGGCATTCAGGGCGATTCGCTTTACAGCAAATCGGATATCCACCTACACTTAACTCAACTTTGGTGGAATTGGGGTTGAGCGGTGTGCCCGCGTGCTTCACCGCTTCAGCCAAAAAGGAAAGAGCGGTCGAAATCCGTCTCGATTTAGATATTTTGGATAAAAAGAGGAGCTTCATGCCTAGTCGCATTCACTCATTACTTGCCATTCTGTGCCTGCTTACCGCCGGTTCCGTCTGGTCTCAGGACACAAAAGGTACCATCTCCGGTCGCGTAACCGATCCCAGCGGCTCCGTTATCCCGGGAGCCAAGGTCATCGTCACCAACACAGCGATGGGCACCAAGACCGACGTCACTACCAATGCCGAAGGCATTTACCGCGCACCGGCACTCAACCCCGGCGAATACACAGTAGAAGTTACCTCCCAGGGCTTTAAGAAATCCATCCGCAATGTCGAGGTTCGCGTAGCGGACCGTCTGGACATCAGCATCGTGCTCGAGATCGGCGCGGCTGAACAGTCGGTCACCGTCAGCACGGAAACCCCGCTGCTGAACACGGAATCGGCCTCCCTGGGTACCGTGGTAGACGCCAAGCGAGTCGCCTCCCTGCCCCTGTCCTACGGCAACCCCTTCCTGCTGATCGGCCTCACCGCCGGCGTTACCTTTAATGGCAGCGTACGCCTCGATCGCCCGTTCGAGCCCACCCACATCGTCAACTTCTCCATGGGCGGCACGCGCGGCAACCTCAACGACATCACCATCGATGGCGCGCCCACCACTGCCACCGCCAATGGCAACGAAGTCACCGCCTCTTACGTCCCTCCCACCGACATCGTGCAGGAGTTCAAGGTTCAGACCAACACCTTCGACGCAGCGTTCGGCCAGACCCAGGGCGGCGTCACCAATATCAGCATCAAGAGCGGCACCAACAACTACCATGGCAGCGTGAACTACAGCTTCCAGCGCCCCAGCTTCTGGGCCAACGATTTCTTCCTGAACAAGGCCGGCACCCCGCGCCCCGATTTCCTGTTTAACCGCTGGGGCGGTTCCTTCAGCGGCCCCGTGCACTTCCCCAAGATTTACAACGGCAAGAACAAAACGTTCTTCTTGTTCGGCTACGAAGGCATTCACGATTCCCGTCCGCGCCACGACGATACCACCAACACGATCCCCACCCCGGCCATGCAAAACGGCGATTTCTCCGCCCTGCTGGCCAATGCGGTCCCCGCGGCATCGCGCATCACCATTTACGATCCCAATACCCGTCAGGCGATCGCCGGTGGACGCATTCAGTCCTCGCCGTTCCCGGATAACAAGATCCCGACCAACCGTTTCGATCCCGTGGGCAAGGCGATCCTCGGTTACTACCCCAAGACCGAACTCACCCCTGGCGATCCGCTCGGCCTCTCCAATTACAAGGACGCCTCCACCGCGGAACTAGCCAAATATTACAACTACACCGCCCGCGTCGACCAGAACCTCGGCGACAAGCAGCGCTTCTTCGTCCGCTACTCCACCTATATCCGCAACAGCACCTACAATCAGTACTTCAACAACGCGTTCGTCGGCAGCCAGTTCTACTTCTATTCGTACGCCGCTGCGTTCGATCATGTGGCCACGCTGTCCCCCACCATGGTGCTGAACACGCGCTATAGCTACAACCGCTTCGTGCGCGGCGGCGATCAACCGGTGGAAGCCATCGGCTTCGACCTGGCCTCCCTCGGCTTCTCTCCCAATTACATCAAGCAGGTTCCGCCCGACCAGGTGCGCTTCCCGCGCATCAACCTGAACGGTTACATATCCAACGGGGCCACCAATGAAAACCGTCCCGTCAACAACCACACAGTGGCCTCCACGCTCACCAAATCGATGGGCGCGCACTCCATACGCACCGGGTTCGAATACCGCATCTATCAGGAATCCGATCAGTTCAAGAGCAATCAGCAGACCGGCCAGTTCACCTTTGGCACCACGTGGACCCGCGGCCCGCTTGACAATTCGGCCGGCGCTTCTGGCAGCATCGGACAGTCGGTTGCCGAACTGCTGCTCGGCCGTCCCGATTCCGGCAGCATCACCCGCCAGAGCGACTACATTGAACAGTCCGGTTCGTGGGGCTTCTTCGTGCAGGACGATTGGAAAATCGCCCCCAAGCTCACCCTGAACATCGGCCTGCGCTATGAGTTCGAAACCCCACTGCACGAGCGCTTCAACCGCAGCACCCTGGGCTTCGAAACCGGCTACGTGCAA
>JBDTPR010000832.1:0-2743 GCA_039932635.1 Candidatus Solibacter sp. | reverse complement strand
GCCGCCGCGGTGGCACAATCCCCCACCCCCTCCCCCCTCACACTCTGGTATAAACAGCCCGCCGTCCTGTGGACCGACGCCCTGCCTGTCGGCAACGGCAACATGGGCGCCATGGATTTCGGCGGCGCCGCCCATCAGCGGATTCAATTCAATCACAACACCGTCTGGACCGGCCAGCCCCACGATTACGCCCATAAGGGCGCCGCACAATCTTTCCCCAAAATCCGCGAACTGCTGTGGGCGGGCAAACAGAAGGAGGCCGAGGATCTCGCCATGAAGGAATTCATGGGGGACCCCATCCGCCAGAGGGCCTATCAGGCGTTTGGCGACCTCCTGCTCGACATACCGGGCGAAGGCGAAGCCACGGGCTACCGCCGCTCGCTCGATCTCGATACCGCGGTGGCGGCCAGCGACTTCACCCTGGGCGGCGTCACCTACCACCGCGAAGTCTTCGCCAGCTACCCCGCGAAAGCCATCGTGGTGCGGATTGCGGCCAGTAAGCCGGGCGCTGTGAGCTTTTCCGCCGCCTTGCGCAGCGCGCACCCCAACGCGCAGATCGCGGGGCTGCATCCCATGGAACTCTCCATGCGCGGACAGGTGGCGGACTCCGCCATCAAATTCGAAGCCCGCCTGCGCCTCACCCTGCAGGGCGGCAAACAGGAACTGCGCGATGGCAAACTGGTGATTTCCGGCGCCGACGCCGCGACGCTCGTCCTGACGGGCGCCACCAATTTCAAGAATTACAAGGACGTCTCGGACGATCCGCAGGCGCACAACGACCGCACCCTCGCCGCCATCGGCAGGAAGAACTTCGAGGCACTGCGCGCCGAGCACGTGAAGGATCATCAGGCCCTCTTCCGCCGCGTCTCGCTCGATCTGACTTCCACGCCGGCCTCCCAATTGCCCACCGACGAGCGCATCGCCGCCTTCGCCAAGGGAAACGACCCGGCGCTGGTGTCGCTGCTCTTCCAGTTCGGGCGCTACCTGATGATCGGGTCGAGCCGCCCCGGCGGCCAGCCGGCCAACCTTCAAGGCCTATGGAACGATTCGAATACGCCCGCGTGGGACAGCAAGTACACCGACAACATCAACACCGAAATGAACTACTGGCCGGTGGAACTGACCAACCTCTCGGAGTGCCACCTGCCGCTGTTCGACGCGCTCAGGGACCTGTCTCAATCCGGCGCCACGGTCGCGAAGGAGCACTACAATGCCGGCGGCTGGGTGGTTCACCACAATTTCGACCTGTGGCGCGGCGCCGCCCCCATCAACGCCAGCAATCACGGCATCTGGGAGACCGGCGGAGCCTGGCTCTCCACGCATCTCTGGGAGCACTACCTGTTCACCGGCGACAAGCCGTTCCTACGCACCACCGCCTACCCCCTGATGAAGGGCGCCTCGCAGTTCTTCGTGGACGCGCTGGTCAAAGATCCCAAATCGGGTTACCTCTACACCGGCCCCAGCAATTCGCCGGAGCAGGGCGGCCTCGTGATGGGGCCGACGATGGATCGCGAGATCGTGCGCGGGCTGTTCGGCGAGACCATCGCGGCGGCCAAGGCGCTCGGCGTCGATGCGGATTTCCAGCAGCGCCTGGCGGACCTGCGGCCCAAAATCGCGCCCCTGGCCATCGGTAAGCACGGGCAGTTGCAGGAGTGGATGGAGGACGTGGACGACCCTAAGAACGAACACCGCCACGTGTCGCACCTGTGGGCGGTTTATCCCGGCAGCGAGATCACGCCATACGGCACCCCGGACCTCTTCAAGGCCGCGCAGCAATCGCTGCTCTTCCGCGGCGACGCCGCCACCGGCTGGAGCATGGGTTGGAAGATCAATCTCTGGGCGCGCTTCCTGGATGGCGACCACGCCTACAAGATCCTGCAAAATTTGATCACCCCGGCGTCCGACGCAAACCGCGCGGCGGGCATCGCGCCCAAGGCGGGCATCTTCAAAAATCTGTTCGATGCCCATCCGCCCTTCCAGATCGATGGCAACTTCGGCGCCACCGCTGGGATCGCCGAAATGCTGCTGCAGAGCGACGACCCGTACGCGACGCCCACCAGCCTGAGCCCCGTGCAGAGCGGCGAGGCAGGCTTCCTGCATCTGCTGCCGGCGCTGCCTTCCGCGCTGCCTAGCGGCAAGGTGAGTGGCCTGCTGGCGCGCGGCGGCTTCGAGGTCGCGCTGGAGTGGAAGGGCGGAGCGCTGGTGCGCGCCACCATAGTTTCGCGCCAGTCCAAAGCGCTGAAAGTGCGCTACCGCGGCAAGGAAATCGAGATCGCGGCTAAGGCCGGACAGACCTACAGAATAGGTCCGGATCTTAAGACATTGTAAACGGCGCGGGCTGATATAATCACCGCATCAAGACCTGTAACAAGGAGTCTCGCAGTGAACGATCAAACTACCCGCAGATTTTTCCTGGGCGCCTTAACGGCAGCCTCCGCCACCCGCGTATGGGGCGCAAATGACAAGATCAACGTCGGCATCGTAGGCCTCGGCGGGCGCGGTTCCGGCCACGTGAGACAGTATGCCGGTATGAAGGGCGCACACGTCGCAGGCCTGTGCGACGTGAATCAGGCCGCCCGCGAAGTCGCCAATGCCGGACTGCTCAAGTCCACCGGCGAGAAGGCCAAGGAATTCGAGGACATGCGCGGCATGTTCGCGGATCCCGGCGTGGAAGCTGTTTCCATCGCCACGCCGAATCACTGGCACGCGCTGGCGGCCATTTGGGCGATGAAGGCGGGCAAGG
>JBDTPR010000831.1:0-2743 GCA_039932635.1 Candidatus Solibacter sp. | reverse complement strand
GGCTGGTAGCCTGCGGCGGGTTGGCAACCCGCCGACCGTCGCAATCGTGGCGACCCTGCGGAGGTAAACAACCGCCGCGCGGGTTGCCAACCTGCCCCACAGTGGTATGTTCATAGTCCCAGTCTAGTGCTCAATCGGGAAGCCGAACGACCACAGCGTTCCGTCGTGCGTCCCCAAATAAACCTGCCCCGAAGCGCCCGAGATCCCCCCGCCGTGCACAAACGACGTCATGGTCTTGCCGCTGTTCCAGAGCTCCTTGCCAGTCGCCGCATCCAATGCATATAACACCGCGGGCACCGATTTCTGCGCGCGTTGTGCAGCCGTCATCTTCGCATCCTTCGTGCGGAATTCGCCGCTCGAAACCGCGAACACCACGCCGTTGATCACCAGCGGAGTAACCGGCGACACGAGATCGCGCGATGCCCAGCCCGCCTCGAGCGCACCCGAGTCCGACAGCTTCCACGCCACCACCGCGCCATTGGTCACCGCACCGTTGCCCGCGAGCTTCGCATCGGGCGAAACCGCTCCGGCGCTTGGCGCCAGAATCCAGCGTGTGCCCGACTCATCGTGCCACGTGGAGAGCGCGCCGGCAACGAAATCGTCGGCGCTGGAATAGGGCGCACTATTCACGCCCGCGCCCGACAGCGACGCGGCATCTACCACGTGCAGCCTGCCGTCCTTAGTCGTTGCGGCAATCATCGTTTTCTCTTTGTGTTGGAAGACCACCGGCGACGATGTGAACTCCTTGCCCGCGCGATGCACGTCCTTCACACTTAGCGTCTTGGGTTCGAGCGCGACCAGATCGCCGGCCGTCGTGGCGACATAGACCGTGCCGTCGCCGCCGAATGCCGCGCCCGCGGTGCCTGCGACTTCACCGCTCTGCGGCTTCCAGCTCTTCACTTCCTTCGAAGCGATATCCAGCGCCCACAGTCCGTTGGGCGCGCCGCCGCAGTTCCCGACAGTCGCCACATACGCCACGTTATCGACAATGATCAAGCCCACCGCGTGTGCGTTAGCAGGAATGAATTGGATCGCCGGCGTGGGCTCGTCGCCATTGGAAACGAAGTTCGCGTGGAACATGCCATCGCCGGAAAGCGAGTTCACCACCACTGCCATGCGCGGACCGCGCCCTGCGCCACCGCCGCCCCTGCCCGGTGCGGCCGCCCCCCGGCCTGCCGCCGCGGCCGCCGCCCTCTCGATTTCGATCAGCGTCACGCCGCCTTGCCCCGGTTCGCCAACACCGCTCTTCGCCGGACCGCCGCGTCCGCGTCCACCACCGGCACCCGCCTGCGGAGCCGGCGGAAATGCCGCGCTGAGCGAGCGCGCCGTGCCCGTCGTGATACCGCCCGGACACGTCAACGACGTCTCCGCCGGAGCCTTACCGAAATTCTTCTGCCAGTCGATGCGCGCCAGATCGGTATCCACCGCGTACACGTTGTTACCGCTTCCCGTGACGAAACCAAAAGAGCGGAAACCCTTGATGCCGATGTGCCTGTCCATCAGCGTCGGCGCCGTCAGCGCGTTCAATTGCCGCGCGTCATTCGGCAGCTTCATCTTCCAGAACAACGCGAAGCCGGGCTTCGACAAACTCTCCTTTGAAATCTTGGCATCCGACGCAACCGAGGAAGAACGATGGGCGTCGCCCCCGCTGGTACTCCACTCCGCGGCGCCCCGTCCGAATTGCGCATGGCCCACACCCAGGCACGCGCACGCGCAGGCAATAGAAGCAGTCAGTCTAGTACGCATCACATTAGTACCAATCACGCGAGATCCTTTCCACTGGGAAACCGAACATACCTGCGAACTTGTCATTTCTTGAGTGCCTCCGCGATTGCTTTGTCGGCCAGCGGAGCCATCGCCGCGTAGCCGGCATCGTTCGGAAGCAGACCGTCTTTGGTCAGTTCCTTACGCAGATTGCGTCCTTCTGCCAGAGCCGAATAATAATCCAGATACACTGCGCCGCTGCGTGTGGCAAGACCGCGAATCCAGCCATTCAAACCGATAATCTTGCCCTGCGGACGAATCCCGGTCTGCTTGTTGTAGCAATCGCACACTGGAGTCACCGAGGCCAGCACCACGCGAATGCCATTGGCCTTCGCGATGTCTACCATCGACGCCAGATTCTCGCCGATCACGCCTTCCGTCGCGGGACCCGTGAAGCCGGCCATATCGTTCATGCCTGCCTGAATTACCACGACCTTCGGCTGCAGCAGCACTACGTCCTGCCGGAAGCGTACCAACATCTGTGCGGTGGTCTGCCCGGCGATTCCGCGATTTACATACGCCTTAGCGGCGAAGAATTCCTGCCCCCATAAATCGGTGATGTCGTCGCCCAAGAACACGACGCGGTTCTCACCCGGCTTGGGCGGCTTGAGTTCGGCATTTTCGCTGCCGTAGCGAATCAGCCCGCCGAAATCGGCCAGGTAATGCCGCTGCGCCGCCAGCCTGTGCTCCAGCGTTTCCACTCTCGCGCCAAGATCCGAAGCCTGCGCGCCGGCACAGCCAGCCAGCAGCAACAGACCCGCCGTCAAACGAATCGGGAGTACTTGCATAACTACTTCTTGATTCCGAAGCAGTACAGGGTGTTGTCGAACGTATTGATGTAGACCTTGCCGTTGGCCACCGAGAGTCCGCTCCAGTGATTCCAACTGGCGATCTGATCGCCGCTCGACCACAGTTCCTTGCCGGTCTGCGCATCCAGGGCATAGAGCACGGCCTTCGTCGAACCCGGAATGCGTCGATC
>JBDTPR010000830.1:0-2743 GCA_039932635.1 Candidatus Solibacter sp. | reverse complement strand
TGCACGACGAGAAGGGCGAACTGCTCGGTCCATTTTTGGCGAAGGGCGCTCCCGAAAAGGGCATGCCGCCGTTCCCGAATTTCGCCGAAGGCCAACTCTACGACATCGCGCAGTTCCTGCATTTGCAAGTGGAACTGGTGGCCAACCGCGGACTCTATCAAAGGCTCAATGTGGTCACCGGCGATGCCAAGGCGGGCGAGGCGTATTTCAATGGCGCGGGCGGCTGCAAGGGCTGCCACTCGCCGACCGGCGACCTGGCGAAGATCGGCTCGCGCTTCCAGCCCGAAGCGCTGCAGACACGCTTCGTGTGGCCGGGCGGCCGGGGCGGCGGTGGTGCGCAAAAAGTCACGGTGACGCTGCCTTCGGGCGAACGCGTGATGGGCACCGTGAAGCAGATGGACGACATCAATCTCTCGATGCACGACTCGACAGGCCGGTACCGGTCGTGGGCGCGCGAGGGGCTCAAAGTGGAGTTGGAAGATCGCCTGGCAGGCCATCGCCAGTTACTGGAAAAGTTGACCGACGCCGATATGCATAATCTGACTGCCTGGCTGGTGACTCTGAAATGAGATTCGCGCGATATTTTCTTGTAGTGGCCGCTCCTGCGTTGCTGTGCGCGCAGGGGCTCGACCCGAAAGCGCTGCTCAAACCGCCCACCGACACGTGGCCCACGTATAACGGCGATTACTCGGGCAAGCGCTTCAGTCCGCTCACCGAGATCAATGCGGGCAACATCGGCAACCTCTCGCTGGCGTGGTTCTACCGGATTAACAACGTGGGCGCGCAGCGCGGCGTGGGTAACCCGATCATCAAATCGACGCCGTTGATGGTCAACGGCATTCTGTACTTCACGATTCCCGACCACGCCTGGGCGGTGGACGCGCGTACCGGCGAGGAACTCTGGCACTACTCGTGGGTGGACAAGGGCGGGCACCTGGTGGGCAATCGCGGACTCGGCATGTATGGCGATTGGCTGTACCTGATGACGCCGGATTGTTGGATGATTTCGCTGAATGCGAAGGACGGCAAGGAACGCTGGCGCAAGAAGATGGCCGATGAGAAGATGCAATACTTCTGCACCGCCAGCCCGATCATTGTGAAGAATCACGTGATCGCGGGCGTCGGCGGCGATGCCATGGACGTGCCCGGCTTCCTGGATGCGCGCGATCCGGAGACCGGCGAATTGCAATGGCGATGGAACAGCACGCCGCGCAAGGGCGAACCCGGCGCGGAGACGTGGCCGAATCCCGCGGCGATGGAGCATGGCGGCGGCATGCCGTGGATGCCGGGGACGTACGATCCCGATTTGAATCTGCTTTATTGGGGCACGGGGAATCCCAACCCGGTGTTTGCGGGACAGGGCAGGCCGGGCTCGAATTTGTACACCGCGGCGATTGTGGCGTTGAATGCCGATACCGGCAAGCTGGCGTGGTATCACCAGCCCTCGCCGCATGACACGCACGATTGGGACAACGTGGAGACGCCGGTGCTGTTCGACGGCGTATTCAACGGCCGTCCGCGCAAGATGCTGGCGCAGGCGGCGCGCAACGGCATCTTCACGGTGCTCGATCGGACGAACGGTGAGAACCTCGTTACCAAGGGCTATATCGGCGTGAACTGGATGAAGGGCGTGGACGCGAAAGGGCAGCCGATTCCCGATCCTGCGAAGGAGCCGAAGGTGGATGGGTCGCTGATCAACACGCCGGGCGGGGGCGCGACGAATTGGCCGCCGCCAAGTTTCAGCCCCGATAGCGGCTTGTTTTACGTCAATGCCAAGCAGGGATACAGCGTGACGTATTTGACCGATACCGATCCTCAGCCGCAAGGTTACGGCGGCGGCGGTGGGGGCGGAATGTCCGAGCCCATTCTGGCGGCGATCGATTATAAGACCGGCAATCTGGCGTGGAAGCATAAGTACCCCAGCGGCGGGTTCGGTAATTCGTTTCCCGGCGTCCTGACCACGGCGGGCAAGCTGCTTTTCACCGGCGATCCGTCGGGGAATCTGCTGGCGTTCGACCCGGCGAATGGGAAGATCCTGTGGAATTTCCGCACGGGCACGATGGTGAGCAACGGTCCCTCGACGTATATGTTGAACGGCAGCCAGTATCTGGTGGTGGGTGCGGGCGATACCTTGTTCGCCTTCAAGCTGCTGAAGAAGTAACTCGTCAGATCAAATTAAATAGCCCTTATCAATCAGCAAGTTGGGTAGCAACCGCTCAAGATCGAAACCACGCGTGTGCTATCGTTCGGACAAGGGTAGGTGCCTTGGCCCGGCCACTGTCCGAAAATGGGATTGGGTCTGTTCCGGCTAATTCTCTTGGGACGATTCGCTTCATCGCCACACGTCGGTTTTGGGCCGCCGATAAACGCCGATGGACGCCGATAAGAAAGAAGAACTGGATTCGCTGACCGAGCAGGTGATCGGCGCCGTTTTTGAGGTCGCCAATACGCTGGGTGCTGGATTCCTGGAGAAGGTATACCGGCGTGCGCTCGTTTTGGAACTCCATCTACGGGGGATTCGAGCGTTGGCCGAGGCTCCCTTCACCGTTACTTACAAGGGGCATCCGGTCGGGACCTACGTTGCCGACCTGCTGTTGAAGATGTTTTGGTGGTGGAATTGAAATGCGTGGAGAGGCTTTCAAGCGAGCTCTGTGCGCAGTGCTTGAATTTCCTTCAGGCTTCTGGCCGCACGGTTTGCTTGCTGGTCAACTTCCAACGTCCCAAGGTCGAATGGAAGCGCATC
>JBDTPR010000829.1:0-2759 GCA_039932635.1 Candidatus Solibacter sp. | reverse complement strand
TATCTACCGCCCAGAAGCGCGTATCGGGTTTTAGTACTTCAGCCAACCGGCCTCCTTGTACCAGGCCAGCGTTTCCGCTAGTCCCTGTTCCAGGCCGGTCGGCGCCACGAAGGCCAGATCCCGTTCGGCCCGCGAGGTGTCGCAGATCCACGCCATGCAGAGCGCTTCCGCGACTTTCTCCCGCGAGACGATCCCCGGCTTCCCGGTCACCCGCGCCCACATCTCCGCACACGCTCCAACGGCAAGCGCCACGGGTACCGGCAGGGTGACCACGCGCGGCGACTTCGACATGATGCGCGCCGCTGCACTGCCCAGTTGCTGCCAGGATAGCGGCTTCGGGTGCGCCAGGAAATAGCTCTTTCCGGCAGCCCCCGGCGTACGCAGGGCCGCCATCAAACCTCCCACCAGATCCTTCACGTAAATCGCGCTGAACCAGCGCTCTCCGCCCGCGATCTCCAGCACAAGGCCCTTCGAGATCGATTTCAGAAGGTGGAATACATCCGTGTCCCCTGGGCCATACACCACCGGCGGCCGCACGATGACCGCCTCCGGCATCAGATCGCGCACCACGCGCTCGGCTTCGAGTTTGGATTTTCCGTAATGCGTCAGCGGATGCGGCGGCGCGTCTTCGCTCACCGGCGTGCGCCCCTCCGATGGCCCGATCGCCGACATCGAACTCACGTGAAGCAGACGAATTCCCCGCCCCGCCATCGCGTGCGTCAGTTGTTCGGTGGCGCGCACGTTGCCGGTGTAGTAATCGCCGGTGTGCAGGGCTTTGGTCACGCCGGCCAGGTGAATGACGGTTTCGGCTCCGCGTAGCGCGTCGTTCAATCCCGCGCCGGTCGCCAAATCACCGTGGATCACCTCTACGCCCGCCGGCAACGCTCGCGGCGCTTTGGTGCGGCGCACCAGGGCGCGAACCTGTTCGCCGTTTGCCGCCAGGTGCGCAAGCAGATGTCTACCGATGAAGCCGGTACCGCCGGTAACCAGAGTCATTTATTGCAGCGCACTGCGGAAGGCTACTTCGCCGAAGTAACTCTCGGCCGTCGTCCCGGTATGCTGGGAATTGATTTGAAGCCGGAGCCCTTTGACTCGCGGCGCCAACCTACCGTAGGCACGTTCATAATCCGCCGCCACATTGCGGCTTTCCGCGATCCACTTATTCGCCTCAGCCAGCCCGGACTGGCAGACCACCGCGAAGATATGAACCAGCGGGATGTTGCTGGCGCTCTGCATAGTTCCCTTGGGAGCGCTGGTATCCCAGAGATAGGTGAGGATTCTTCTGTCGGCAAAAGCGACTAGAACTTGCGCCGCCTGATCGTCGGTGGCGGCCCGCCGGAAATCTCCGCCGCCCGGCAATTGCGCCACTTTCCAGTGCCAGGTCAGGTACGGCATCTCGGCGGGATTCACATCTACTGAATGCTCCAGCGCGAACGAGCTCCTGACGCTCTTCAAGTGCAGGCAACTCTCGCTTTCCCCGCATACCGAGATATCGGGCTTTCCGTGGTTCATCTTAATCTGCCAGTCCGCGGGCATACGTCCCGAACCCCAGCTAGCCGTATTTAGGACGATGAAAGCGGGAGGAGAGGATTGCGCCTGGAACAGGAAAACAAGAGACAGACAAACCAGCAGATACTTTTTCAAGAGACCTCTCACGTGCGGATTTTCCGCCGTGCTCTTTATCACTATCTCATGAATGCGGCAGGCTCCGCCACTGCGAGAGGCCCTTCAAACGTGGGATTTACTGCTTATCCTTAGTCTTTTCCTCGACTTTGGCGGCAGCCTTGTGGGTAACCTTTTTTGTCTTTTTCGCGGCTTTTTTGGCCGTCTTCTCGGTTGCCTTACCGACGTCTTTCGCGGCCTCGCCGGTGGCCTTGCCGGCCTTTTTCACGTCCTTACCAGCCTGCTTTACGTCTTGTCCGGCTGTCTGGGCGAAGCCCGAGGCGCCAATCATCAATGCCAGTGCAAATATCTTGGTGGCGAATTTCATACTCGGTACTACTGCACCTGGATGGCCTTTGGACAATTACTTACCGACCTTGGCCTCAATCGCCTGTGCAGTTAGCTTCGCCTGCTGCACCACCGTTTCCGGCATCCCCGGAATGGGCCGCTCAAAACGCTGGACCGCCTCCAGATCCTCCGGCGTCCCGACCAGGTATAGCCCGCGTAGCGCCTCCCACACGTGATTGCTGTCCGCCCCCAGTTCCGCCACGGCGTCGCCGGGAGCCACCGTTTCGCCCTCGCGCTTCTCCAGCGACCGCACCTCGCCGGGCGCCGGAGAGCGCACTTCGGTCTCACCGACCCGCGCCAGGAGCGTCCCGGGATTGACGTAATCGCCCAGTTTCAGGCGGTAGCGCACCACCCCGGCGGTCGCCGCCTGAACGGTGAACGGGTGCAGCATGGCCAGCAATTCGGGGCGCGACGCCGAATCGCCAAACCCGGCCAGTCCCAGGGCCGCATTGCGACGCACCATCGGTTCCGGATCGTGAATCAGTTTGAGCAGCGCCTCGTGGAAGGGAGCGTAGCCGCGGTCCTGCCCCATGATCCACGCCGCCGTCTGCCGGATCTCCAGACTTCCGCTCGACGCCTGCGCCACCACTCGCGGATACCACCGCGATCCGTTCTGCCCGTGCGACAGGCGCTCGCCCACCTGCACCATGGCGTGTTGAATGTGACGCGGCTTGGAGAGATCGGCAAAATACGAGTCGATATCGGAGTCGCTCAACTGGCGGCCGAACCACGTGCCGTACCAGAAAAGA
>JBDTPR010000828.1:0-2770 GCA_039932635.1 Candidatus Solibacter sp. | reverse complement strand
CTCCACATGGCACGGTGCTTCTCGTCCATGAAGCGCTCGTCCACGCAGCGTTGCAGCAGGTCGATACAAGGGTCGAAGAAGCGATTCACGTTGACCAGCACCACGGGGCCGAAGAACAGACCGAGTCGCTTCCAGGTGATGGCTTCGAAGAGTTCTTCCAGCGTGCCGCAACCACCGGGCAGCGCAATCGCTGCGTCGGCCAGTTCCAGCATGACGCGCTTGCGCTCGTGCATGTCCTCCACCAGGCGCAATTCGGTCAGCCCGCGGTGGCCCCATTCCAAATCGTCCATGAAGCGCGGCAGCACGCCGATCACTTTGCCGCCAGCCGCCAGCGCGGCCTCCGCCAGGCGTCCCATCGAGCCTAGCGAACTGCCGCCGTAAACGATCGTGATGCCGTTCTCGGCGAGCGTCCTGCCCACCTGGGCTGCGGCTTCCGGATAGACGTCGGACGAGCGGTTACTCGAGGCGCAATACACACACACGCTTTGGATCATGAGCTTTCAGGATACCGGACATATGATGGAGGAATGCACATCCTGATTGTCAACGCGCGCATCAAGCCCGAGTTCATCGACGCCTTCAAGGAAGCCACTGCCGTCAACGCGGAAAACAGCGCGAAAGAGCCCGGGATCGCGCGCTTCGACTTCCTGCAGCAGCAGGACGACCCGTCGAAGTTCGTACTCTGCGAGGTCTACCGCGATGCCGCCGCTCCGGCCAAACATAAGGAGACCGCGCACTACAACGCCTGGCTGGAAAAAGTGAGTCACATGTTCGCGGAGCCTCGCACACGCGCTCTTTACTCCAACGTCTTCCCCGTGGACGCGGCATGGTAGGACACCTCCCAGCTACTAAACCGCTGCGCGGCGCGCTACCCTGGGCAAGATGACCGGCAGACATCTGATTCTTCTTCTTGCAGCGCCGCTTCTGGCACAGGACGCCCGTCCGGCGTTACCCGGCAAAGGACTCGCCCAGCACGACTTTTTCTATGCCGGCGAACAGAAACAGCACCAGATGTTCATCGTCAGGAAAGGGCAGGTGGCGTGGTCGTACATCAACCCCGAAAGCAAGGGCGAGATTAGCGACGCCGTGCTGCTCTCCAACAACAACATCCTGTTCGCCCATCAGTTCGGAGTCACGCTGATTGCGCCCGACAAGAAGGTGCTCTGGCACTATGACGCGCCGGCCGGCACAGAGGTGCACACGGCGCAGCCCATCGGCGCGAAGCATGTCGTCTTCGTGCAGAATGGCGACCCGGCATTCCTGCGCGTGGTCAACATCGCGACCAATCATACGGTGCGCGAATTCCCGCTGCCGACGGGGAATCCGAAATCGGTACACGGGCATTTTCGACACGCGCGCCTGACTGCGGCCGGGACCATTCTGATCGCGCACATGGACAATAAGAAGGTGGCCGAGTACGATTCGCAGGGCAAGGAAGTGTGGTCCTACGCGGTAGACAGTCCGTGGTCGGCCACTCGCCTGCCGAACGGCAACACGTTGATCACGACCAATAAAAAGGTGGTGATGGAGGTGGATCCCAAGGGCGAGACCGTGTGGGAACTGAAGGCGGCCGACATTCCCGATTTCAAGATCGACGGCTTCCAGATCGCGCAGCGTCTGCCCAATGGCAATACGCTGGTCAATAACTGGATGAATCAGTGGAGCAGCACGCTGGATCTGGCGAACACTCCGGTACAGGCGCTTGAATTCACGCCGGACAAAAAGCTGGTATGGGTGCTACGCTCGTGGACCGGTGAGGCGGCGCTCGGACCTGCCACCACCATTCAGTTGCTGGATACGCGCAGCGTACCGGAGAACGTCCACTTCGGCGATATTAAATAGTCTGGTTGAGGAGAACATTACGTGAGTTCGATTAAAGGGATCTTCCTGTGCGCAATATTCGTGTTATCCAGTTCCCCGGTGCAGGCGCAGAAACATGACTACCGGCTGCTGGCCACATCGCGCACTTCCACGCTGGAGAAGGAGATGAACCAGGCTGCGGAGGCAGGCTACGTCTTCGGCAGTGTAATGGGCGGCGAAACCGGTATGGGCGGCAAGGAAGTCATCGTCATCATGACGAAGACTACGGACGCGCCCGCCGCGAAGAAAGTGTACAAGCTGCTCGCGACCTCGAAAACCTCCACCATGCAGAAAGAACTGCAGCAGGCGGGCGACGAAGGCTTCGACTACTGCGGACAGACGGTCTTTGCGTCCGTCATGGGCGGCCGCGAAGTCGCGGTAATCCTGGAGCGCGACCCGGTCTCCGGCCCCAAGCGAGTGGAGTACAAACTACTCGCCACCACGAAGACGTCCACCATGCAAAAGGAACTCAACGAGGCCGGGGCCGAAGGTTTCGAATTCCTCGCCGTGATGGTCGGCAAGACAGCTTTCGGCGGCAGCGAGACCATCAGCATCTTGAAGAAACTCCCGAAGAAGTAGCACGTACCGCAGGCAGTACGTAGTAAAACACGCATGCCTATTTTTGAGTTCGCCACCGCGGGCCGGATCGTCTTCGGAGAAGGCTCCGTTGGCCAGGTTCCGGCGGCCGCCGCATCGCTGGGTAAGCGAGTCCTGCTGGTAACGGGTGCGACGCCGGAGCGCGCGGCGCCCTTGCGTCAGGCGTTGTCCGCCGCGGGACTTTCCGTCGCCGATTTCGCGGTCCCCGGCGAACCCACGGTCGACCTGGTTCGCCGTGCCCCTCGCGATTGCGACGTCGTGGTGGCATGCGGCGGCGGGCGGCATTGTGCGCGGCCTTGGCGATCCAGCCTCG
>JBDTPR010000827.1:0-2773 GCA_039932635.1 Candidatus Solibacter sp. | reverse complement strand
AGCGGCTATCCGGTGCTACGATTGACCCTCAGTGAAGCTTTTGAACCAGCAGCATAATAAAAGGCGCACGTGGATACCTCCCACGATGGCGACCATCGCTCTAGTAGCCGCCTTGACGGCGCAGACACCGCGTTATCCACCGGCGCCCGCCGAGCCGCACGCGGAGCGCTTCGGCAGCGCGATCCAACGCACCATGACGCTGCTTGCAACCAGTACGGTAGAACACCGCAATCCCGTGCGGATCCTGTTCTACGGCCAGTCCATCACCAAGCAAGTGTGGTCGCAGTTGGTCGCCCGGGACATCCGCACTCGATTTCCCTTTGCCGAGCTGACCATCGAGAATCGCGCGATCGGCGGCTACAGCTCCGAGTTCCTAATTCAAACTGTTGCGCATGATGTGTACGGTTTCTATCCCGACCTGATAGTCTTTCATGATTACGGCGGGGAGGAGGACTTCGAGAAAATCATCGCCGGCATCCGGCGCAATACAACGGCGGAGATTCTCATCCAGAGCGACTACCCGACGTGGAGCCACGTGGAGGGAGAACCCGATCCGCTGGCCGCCGTCCAGCGCGAGGCTGCGCACGACCGCCACAGCTTTGAATGGCTGCCGGACCTGTGCAATCGGTTGGGCTGCGAAGTGATCGATGTTCGGCGACCCTGGTCCCGGTTCCTTCAGGAGAACCACTTGAAGGCCGGCGAGCTTCTGTCGGATGGGACCCACCTCAACGCCCAGGGAAACTATCTGCTGGCCGAGATCACCAAGAGGCATCTGAGGTACGACCCCGCGCTCGCCCGGAATTCCGCCGACAGCTTGGTGCGGACTCACGAAATCACCGGCGGCCTGGTCTGGAACGAGGGCCGCCTGAAATTAGAATTCGAGGGCAATCGCGTCGATGCGGTCGCGCGCGCCGGCCCCGAGTTTCACGCCGAGACCGCCGAGGTCTGGATCGACGGCAAACGCCCGTCCGCCATGCCGGAACTCTACTTCATCACGCGTCCCAGCGACACCTATGCGGTGGACTGGCCCGCCGTGAACCGCGTCACCGCAATCAAGCCCCTGCTCGCAGAGGACTGGACCTTGCGCGTCCTGGAAACTGGCCCCGGCGACCACCCCTGGCGGTTTCAGGTGACGGGGTCGAAGACCGGACCGGATGGAGCAGGCACGAGCGACCAACGCTTCGTATCGCAATCGGGACGCGTGGTCATCGAACCAGGCGAATGGGGCGTCAAACGCGCGTTCAACCTGCGCAAGCAACCTACCCCGGCCGGTTTCGAGGTGCGCTGGCAGGTGCTCCCCCTGTTCACCGACCTGTACCGGGTGCCCCGCATCGCCGATCCCTCGAAAGAGTACGTGACCACCCTTGCTCTTGGACTTTCCAACGGCAAGCATACGCTCGAACTGGTCACCACGGACAGAACGAACCCGCCTCTACGCGCCATCCGGGTGTACCGGCCGCCGCTGCAATAGGGACACGAGAATGTTTCGCGGATCGCGATTTTTCATAACGTTCGCATTGGCGCCGCTGGCCGCGCTCTTGACTGTGGCCGCTGACGCTCAGGGCACGATCCAGCGGTAGGCGGAATTTTCAGAATCCCGGATGACCTCGCGAAGGGATTCGGGGTGTGCTGGACCTCCCGCGCGCGGGCGATATGCCCGCCACTCATGCATACCTCACGGATTCGTCCAGCCCCATGGACGGCAGGGCGGAATCAGCTGCAGAACCTTGGACGCACTTTGGGCACTGCGATATAGTTCTTGCAGATCCGCCTTCATCCCGCCATCGCTGCTGCGCAGGGCAGTCTGGCCCGGCACGAGACCGTTCTATGAACGATACTTACTTCCGCTGGATGCTGAACCACACAGCCACAACCTGGTGGCACGATTCGGCCGAAGCCACCGAACTGGCAACCGGTCTGGCACGGGGCGCCACCGGCGTGACCACCAATCCCATCCTGTCCGCCCAGGCGCTGCGCGCCGACTGCGGCCTGTGGGCGTCCGAGATCGAGCCGGTCCTCGCACGCAGCCTTCCGGCGGAACAGAAGGCCGAGGCGTTGATGCGGGTGACGGTGACGAAAGCCAGCGCCCGCCTGCTACCGGAATTCGAAAGCAGTCGCGGCCAAGCGGGATTCGTCTGCGCGCAGGTCAATCCAATCCACGCCGCCAACCGCGAGGCCATGCTCGGCATGGCCAAACGGCTTCACGCCTGGGCGCCGAACATTGCCGTAAAACTTCCGGCCACCGCGGCCGGGTTGGACGTACTGGAGGATTGCGTGGCTGGGGGACTCTCAGTCACCGCCACGGTCAGCTTTACGGTGCCTCAGGTGGTTGCCGTCGCCGAGCGCCATCGCGCCGGAATCGAGCGCGCCCGGGCGCGCAGCATCACTCCGGGGAAGTGCTTCGCGGTAATCATGATCGGCCGCCTCGACGACTTTCTGCGTGAGGTGGCCCAGGACAACCGGATCGCGGTCGGCGAGTCCGACATTCGGCAGGCTGGCCTGGCCGTCACCAAGCGTGCCTATGCGATCTACCAGGAACGCGGGTATCAGGCGGTCCTGCTGGTGGCCGCGCTCCGCGGACCTTACCACCTCACCGAACTGGTTGGCGCGCGCCTCGTCATGTCGATTCACCCCGCATACCAGGAGGCCTTCGTCACCCAGGATTTCCCCCGTCAGGCGCGCATCGACGAACCGGTGCCCGCCGACGTAGTGGACCGTTTGCGGCGGATTCCCGAGTTTGTTCGATCCTATGAGCCGGACGGAATGGCCGTGG
>JBDTPR010000826.1:0-2774 GCA_039932635.1 Candidatus Solibacter sp. | reverse complement strand
GGAAGCCAATCAGTTTCTACGCCGACTGCATGATCTCAAGCAACCGCTCCCTTACGGTCGCGGCTCTGATTGGGTTCGCGGGTAGTCTCGGGACGACGCCTCGTGCCGTGACAGAACTAGCGCAGCTTGGGCAGGTACTTCTTCGCCGCATCGGCCAGCAGGTCGCGGTGCATGCGCATGTAGTCGCCGAAGAAGGCGTCGCCTACCGAGCCATCCAGCAGGTGCGTTCCCAGCAGATCCATGGCCTGCGGCTCCTGCCACAACGACTCGGCGTACACCACGCGCCGCCCTTCGCGACGTTCGTGCAACAGCCTCAGGAAGTACTGCGTCACCAACAGATCTTCGCGCGGCATATGCGGGCCGATGATCACCACGTGCAGACGCTCCCACTCCGCCGGCGACAACTCTCGGCGCCACTTGGACACCTGCGCGTGCACCGCATCCAATTGGGCGCGAGCGGCGTCGCCGGCATTCTCCATCACCAGCGGCGTCATGCGGTGCGTGAAGGCTTGTAACGCCGTGCGGGTGTACGTGCGCTTTACGGCCACGTCATCGAGGAACGCCAGGCAATCCGCCACGATCTCTTTCTGGCGCGCCAGCGCCGTGGCGGGCAGCGTCACCTGATCGAGGCTGGCCTCCGCCGGAGGAATCAGCGCGCGCAGTCCGGTCAGAGTCTTAAGCCGCGCCTCATCCAGCGCACCCTCGCCGGGAGTGAGGATCACGTAAATCGCCAGCGGAATGTGGGCGATCGATTTGACAGGGTCGTAAATCGGAGTGCCGGTGTTCGCTTCCACGCGGTGCCCGTCGCGCAGCAAACTGAGGGTATCGCCGTTGACCACCAGCGTCGGCCGGTTCGCCGCCAGCATGCGACCTTTGGCCTCCGCGTACGCGGCGCGGAATCCGTCGTTCAACGCCGTGAGTGCCGCCGGTTGCGAAGGTTGTGCCGCAAGCTGTGCCAGGAAAACGGCACCGAGGAAGAGGGGACGCATCCGCCAATTATCGCAACTTAGGGAATGTAATAGAGCAGGATCGATTTGCCAACCTGAGCCACCGGTTGGTGGGCATCCAGCCAGGCGAAGGCGAGGTCGGACCGGCCCTTTTGCTGCGCCACCATCCAGCCGTAATTCTGTCGCATGGTATGGCTCACCGCGACCCAGCCTTTCACCGGTTGGTAGGGCTCCAGGCCGTCCCAGGCGGGTAGCCCCAGACGCGTATCGTCGCCGGTGTAGAGGCAGGACATGTGGAAATAGGGCACGTGGCGGCGATTCAATTCGGCTGCCAGCCGTTTCATATCCTGGCCCCAATCCAGGTCCGAATCCACCAGGATGCGCTCCGGATGCGAGCCTGCGATTTCGTTGAAATAGGCCAGGTAATTCGGGTACGCGGCGGTGCAGAGCAAGAAAATCCAACTCAGCAGGAGGCACGCCACGATCCGCAGTCGCGACCACAGCCACACGATTCCCACGCCCGCCGTCAGCGCCAGAATCGGGAAGAGCGGCAGCATGTAGCGCACGCCGATATTCAGGCTGGTCGGCAGATTGATCAGCAGAATCACGCCGCACAAAATGGTCGGCATCCAGCGCTCGCGCCGCGCCTCGCCGCGCAGGGAGAAGATGCCGAGCAAGGTGAATAGCAGGATCGGAATCGGCGTTTTCACGGCCAGCGCCACCGGGAAGAAATACCACCAGCCGTGGAAGCTGTGGCGTCCCAGCAGAAACGCCGTGTGGCCGGCATCGACGTGATTGTGCACCTGCCATAGCCCGTCGAGCAATTGCGGCGCTGGCACGGGGAGCGTTTCCAGCGCGTGCAGCACCGGCATCGGAATCTTACCGATGAGGCCGCCCTGTTCGGCCGCATCGCGCGAAACGTGCTCCGTCATCGGCCCGAAGGAAAAGCGGTACGCGCCCCAAATCAGCACGAACGCCACGGGAATCCACGCCCAGTTGCGCTTTTGAGCGGCTCGCGGATACAGCAGGGTAATCACGCCCAGGCAGACCGGCAGCAGCAGGAAGGCCGAGAACTTGGCGAGAATGGCCAGCGCGAGTCCGACGCCGAAAAAGATGGCGCGGCGCAGTGTGCCATGTTCCAGCCACAGCGTGTAGCTGAACAGCGCGGTGCAGATCCCGGCGCCAATCGCCATATCCATGGTCGCGAGCCCCGCGTGCGCCAGCACGGGCGGCAGATTGGTAAACACGAAGACCGGCGCGAGCGCGCCCCAATCGCCGAGCAGTCTGCGGCCCCACAGCCAGACGATGGTGCACGCCAGCAGGAAGAATGGCAGAATGCCGAGTCGTGCGAAAGTCAGCGCGCGGGCAGGACGCGGCGCGCTGTTGAGGACCGCATTGCCTTCCGGCCAGCGGTCGGGCAACTTCTGTGCGCGTGCGCCGTAGAGATAGGGTCCAACCGCCATGGCGAGCCGCGCCCGCGGCGGATGGAACGCGCCGTACGTATAGGTCCCGAGATCGAGATACTGCATGCCGCAGGCGATGTTCGGGGTCTCATCGGAAGTCTGCGCGATGGCCGGATAAGTCGCCACGATGCGCGCCACGCCGATTAGTGTCAGCAGCAAAAAGCCTAGTGTCGGTTTGGACGGCAGCACGCGATGATCCAGGGAAATGCCTCGATGATCCGGACCTCCGCCGCCAAACTGCTGAGGAAGGCGTGAAAGGTGCGGAGATTCCAATGTTGCACATGCTCAGGGTGATTGCCCAGCGCGCTGAGATGTTTGCCGCGCAGAACATTGCCGACGCGGAACCAGGGTTCGTAGGGCACCG
>JBDTPR010000825.1:0-2777 GCA_039932635.1 Candidatus Solibacter sp. | reverse complement strand
AGCCGCGACCGTGAGGGAGCGTGGCGCGGGTTGCGACCGCTCCCTCACGGTCGCGGCTCTGCTCGGCGTGCCCCGCCAACCGAAATTCCGTGACCAGGTCGGCGATGATGTTGTCGTCGTTGCCGGTGTACAGCGCGATCTCGTCCGCGCGCCCGCTATCAGCCACCCCGCGCAGAACATCCAGCGTCTGATATCGATTGAACGGCGCCACCTTAATTGCAGCGACGGAGGGAATCTCGCAGAATTCGCGCCAGAATTCGTAGGACAGCAGACGGCCACCGACCGAAGGCTGCAGGTAGAAGCCGCAGAGCGGAAGCACTTGCCCCACGCTGCGGCAGTGCGCCAGTAGCTCGGCATCGGACGCGTCGCGCAGCGCAGCGAGACTGAGCAGCCCGATATCATAGCCGGCGTCGCGCGCAGTACCAGCCTCATGCACCGCTTGCGCCGTAGGCCCGCAGATTCCGGCCACGCGAATCATGCGGCGTCCCGAGGCGCGCTCGTATTCCGTGACCGTGGCGGCAGCCAGTTCCAGCAACGGCGCATAGAGATTGAAGCGTGGCTCGCGGATCGCGAACTGAGTGGTATGCACGCCCACGGCGACGCCGCCCGCTCCGGCCGCGCAGTAGTAGCGCGTGAGGGCGACCTGGCGGCGCTCGTCGAGCTTGCGTTCGGCGGTCAGCGCCAGTGGATGCGCCGGGATCACGACGCCGCGCATTAGCAGGTCCATGAATTCAGAACTTGCCATCGCTCACCTCGAAGTGCGTAGGCTTCTGGAGCGAAGCGCCGCCGGCGGCGACCCATTCGGCCACCATTTCCATCAAGCGCTGCGTGTCCAGCGTGGGAGGCCCCATCAATTCCACCGCGGCCTGCGGATCGCTGAGCAGTGACGACCCGCCTTCGGCGCCGCTGAAAACTGCCGCGCGTTGGAAGCGCGAAGCGAAAAATTGCGCGGCATCGCGCACCAGCATAGTCTCCCGGCCGGTGACATTCAGAATGCGCGGCGGGCTGTCGCACCAGGCGAGCGAGCGCAGCGCGTAGGAGTTGGCATCGCGCTGCCAGATGACGTTGAATGCCGGCACCGCGAGGCTGACCGGCTCTCCCGCATACACCTTGCGCGCAATATCCACCAGCACGCCGTAACGCAGATCGACGGCGTAATTGAGCCGAAAGATGACGCAGCGCAGGCCTTCGCGACGCGAATAATAGTCGAAGATGCGCTCGCGTCCAAGGCAACTCTGCGCATACTCGCCGACCGGCAGGGGAGTGTCGGTCTCTTGCGAACAGCCCTCCGCGAGGGTGCGGAGTCCGTAGACGTTTCCCGTCGAGAACACCACCATCCGGCTGCCGGCATACTGCTCGGCGATGTGAATGGGAACCACGGTATTCATCGCCCACGTGAGTTCGGGATTCTCGGAAGATCCGAACTTGCGGCCCGCTAGATAGAGCACGTTGGGGCAATCGGGCAGGCGTGCGACCTGCGCGCGATCGAGAAGATCGCAGGGGATGGCCTCGATACCCGTTTCGGCGGTCTGCCGTCGCGAGACGGCGAGGATGCGGCGGGCACGTCCCGAGGCGTCGGCGGCGCGGCGGCAAAGGCGCGCCAGCGAAGGCCCCATCTTGCCGGCGGCGCCGAGGATGAGAATGTCTCCATCCAACTGGCGCAGGAACTCGACATCCGCTTCGCCGGGCAGCGAGAGCGCGTCTTCCAATTCGGCGACCGTAGTCATTTAGCCCAGTGTAACGGCGTACGGGCATCTCTGGTGAAGCACTCGTAGCCTTACATGTGAAACAGAGCTTGCGCCACGCCACGATGTCGAACTAGGGCGCCATCGCTTCCACTCGCGCGGAGCAGGAAGCGTTTCTCAAGGACCCCTCTCCCGACGCGTGCGAAAAGGTGGTAACTCCGGCCCGCTTTAAAGGATTTGTATCTGCCTGCGGAAATCGTGAAACGCTCTCGGAATTGCGATCACCACTGATCATCGTAGAAAAGGGTCTGGTGGAACTTGCCCGGTCATCGGTTTGTACCGATTCGTTCGGGACAGTAGCAGGAGGGAAGCCATGAGCGACTGGGACCGGCATAATCCGCTGGAAGTATTGGTCTCCGACATGACCGGCGGCTCGCATGCAGGCGCCGAACTGTGTGCTTTGCTACGTTCGGTCAACTGTATTTCCTTATCGGCAGACGCCGCACTTGCAGGACATCATGCGCCTGCCGCCAAGCCTCACGCTCTCGTCGTATTGCTTGTCTCCGGGCTCCCGGAAGCGCCTCAGCCGCTCTTGCTCGCCGCGCTGAACTCGGCGGAAACCCCCGTCATCCTCGCCGTGCTGCACCCTGAGGCCGAGGCGGTGACGCGTTGGATGGAGAACGGCGCCTCGGACTACTTCTCCCCTCCGTGGGACGTCGCGGATATCCTGCCGCGCCTCAAGCGCGCCGCGCGAAGTCTCGCACCTGCCGTCCATTCCCCCAGCCGCGGAGATGCCTCTGCTGCCAAGAAGAGGCTGGCCCTGGACCGCATCCCCGCAATTGCAGCCTGCGACGCCGGAGTCCTGATCACCGGCGAGACCGGCACCGGCAAGGAACTCTGCGCGCGCGCCATTCACTATCTGGGGCCCCGCTCCGACCGTCCCTTCGTGCCGCTCAACTGCGGAGCCATACCCTCCGAGCTCGTGGAGAACGAACTGTTTGGTCATAGCGCCGGCGCTTACACCAGCGCAGCCACCCGTCACACCGGCATCATCGCCGAGGCCGAAGGCGGTACTCTCTTTCTCGACGAGGT
>JBDTPR010000824.1:0-2788 GCA_039932635.1 Candidatus Solibacter sp. | reverse complement strand
TTCCGGGAAGCGCGGCATCTGGCATGCCCTGGCGCGGCGTGGCGCCGATCAGGCGCGTGGCGATGCGGGCGTTGCGCGACACCAGCTCGGCCCGGTCCGCCTGCAGGGTGAGCAGGTAGCCCCTGCCGTGAGCCAGGAATTGGATCTGCCGGTCGGCCTGTCCCTGATTGGGTTCAAATGCGATGGGAAGTTTGACGCCCGAAAACGCTGTGGCGGAGGCCAATACGGCGAGTGCGAAGACTCTCATTCTTAAAGGAGAACACACGCGGGAGCAGAAAGTTATGAGGGTGGGGCCGGGCGGTGTGGTTTTGGCACAAAAAACCCGGAGCGCCGAAGCGCCCCGGGTTTTGATTCGCAGGTTGATGTCGGGAGTTACCGGGCGAACCGCTTGCGGCCGAGGAGACCCAGGCCAACCAGCGCGGACCCAAGTAGGGCCATGCTGGCAGGTTCCGGAGCGCCCGTATTGCCGTCTTCATAGCTGTAGTACAACTGCACAGATGCGTCGTAGCGCGAGATAACAGAGGCGACGGCGTCGTTGTTTCCGTTGAAGTTGTGTAGGATAGTCGCGTCGCTATTCAGGGAGATGGTGTCGCCAAAATTGCCCGAGAATGCCGCCAACAGGGCGGGCGGTCCAAAGAAGGTAATGTTGCCACTCGTGCCACCACCGGTCAAGCCCAACAAGGGATTGGGCCAGCCCGGCACCTGGTACGTTCCGTTAGAAACGACTGTGCGGGGAATGTCAGAGAGTCCGGGAACCGCGACTACCAGCGGCGAACCGCCAACCGGGCTTTCCAGATTGACAGTGACGTTCGCGCTGAATTGAAAATCGTTCTGGCTACCGCTGATATCGGTATACGCATAGGTCGCGTACCCAGTGGCGTTCAGTGTAATGTGGACATCGGTCAGGGTTCCGAGGCTGCTGTCGAACTTGCTGAAGACCAGCGGGTGAAAAGCACCGGTGGTTCCAAAGGGTCCGACACCGACGGTCTGGGTGGCCGTGAAGACGGTTGCCGCATTTGCGGCAAGAACTCCGAACGCTGCAAGTGCTGAGAGATTGATAAGGTTGCGAAATGTCATAGGCGCTTTTTCCTCTGTGCTAAAACCTGCGAATATCCCCTGAAGTTGTTTCATAGTTTACCCAGGGCGTAAACGCAGAATACCATACGAATTTCCGCAGTCAAGTTATTCAGAGAAGAAACAGGGGTTTTGACTAGAACTAGGGTACTAATAGTTTTGAGTATTGGCGCAATTACCGATTTACTAAGGGACTCTTCCTGGTAATCCCCGGACAGTAGACAAGCCCAATCGCTAGAGCGCGTTGGGCTTCCGATAATCAATCCGAGTGGTGTCAACGCACAAAAAAGCCGAGGTGCGCAACTCACCTCGGCTCAAATGAATAGTACTTAATTTCTAACTCTAACGGCTTGCGAACGTTTGCGCCTCCCGAGGTATTGGAAAGAGCCGGTATACCCCTGCTGGGGTGAACGCGTCCCCGATGGGACAGCCGAAAGTGCCGCAATTGCCGTTCGGTGCGGTGCTGGCGTTCTACACCTAAGCGCCTGATTTCATTGGATGTTTGTAAGAGCACCAACCGAAGGATGCTTGGCCAGTTTAATGAATGAAACCAGGCAGGACAACTAAATCCCGTCGCCGCCGGTCAGAGGACCGTCCGAACGGCCGAGTCGGTGCGCGGCGTCCATGCCTTCCGCCAGATTCGCAGCACGCACCAGGAGTTCGTCCTGCACGGCGTCCGACAGCAAATCCCAATCCGACGGAGCGGCAGGCACGACGATCGCGATCAGCCCCGCGTCAAGGACTGTGCTCACCGCCTGGCGCAGGTTGTCCGGCGCGTAAATCACGTGCACCGCATACCCCTGATCGAACAGACGGCGCTCCAGGCTCCAGGCCAGCTCGATATGTTCCTCGGGCAGGCAGATGGCCAGCGGACCGTGCCCGCGCACGGCGCGCCGCTCGGCCTCGGTCACGCGGCCCCCAGAGCCCGATAAGTCCCGCGATTGCAGGATCATGCCCGCGCCCATGGTCTCGTTCGTGATGGGGTCGATCAGGATGAAACTACCGGTGAAGCGGTTCTTGCGGTAAGCGTCGAAATGCAGGGGCCGCTGCGCCTCGATGCTCACTACGCCGATTCCGTTCAGTTCCAGGCTGTGCGCCGACTGCTGTTCCAGCGTATTGACGTCGATGCGGTGCCGGATCTCTCGCACCCGCGCCTGGGTAACCTGCGTGGTCTGCTTGATGAGATACGAGCGGTTGGGTTCCAGCGGCTTCTGGTTCATCCACACCACCGTCGCGTCGAAGCGGCGCGAGGAGTGCGGCAAGTTGCCGGCCAGCGACAGCATGTCGCCGCGGCTGACGTCCACCTCGTCCTCCAGGCAGACGGTGACCGACATAGGCGCGAACGCCTCTTCCAGTTCGCCTTCCCAAGTGACGATGGATTTCACCTTGCTGGTGCGCCCCGAGGGAAGCACCGTGACCGCGTCGCCGCGGCGCACCACGCCCGAGGCAACCTGCCCGGCAAAGCCCCGAAAATCCAGATTCGGACGTATCACATACTGCACGGGGAACCGCAGGTCTGTGAGGTTGATATCGCGCGCGATCGGCACCGTTTCCAGGTGCTCCAGCAGTGCCGGACCCTGATACCACGGAGTCCGCGTGCTGCGATTCACCACGTTATCGCCGTCGAGGGCGCTGATCGGTATATAAACCACGTCGCCAGCGTCGATTTGCGCAGAAAATGCCCGGAATTCTTCGCAGATTGCCTGAAACACAT
>JBDTPR010000823.1:0-2788 GCA_039932635.1 Candidatus Solibacter sp. | reverse complement strand
GGCTGGGGCGAAACCTGCCGCAGCTACGACAACCGGCTGTTCGTCGCAGGTCCAAGCACTCCGTCGCAGACTGCTTGGGCGATTCTCGGTCTGATCGCGGGAGGCGACCCGGCGAGCCTGAGCGTGCAGCACGGGATCGAGTACCTGCTGGAAACGCAGCGTTCGGATGGCAGCTGGGAAGAAGAACTGGCCACCGGCACAGGCTTCCCGCGCGTTTTCTACCTGAACTATCACCTCTACAAGGACTATTTCCCGCTGCTCGCCCTTTCCACTTTCGTGAAGGCGCGCGCGGCGGCCGACGCCTAACCCAGCCATGAAGCCAGCCCTGGTCACGGGAGCTTCCGGATTTTTGGGGTGGCACGTCGCCAGGGTGCTGCTGGAGCGCGGCTACTCGGTGCGCGCGCTGGTGCGTCCGGGCAGTCGGGTGGACGGGCTGGAGGTGGAGGCCGTCACCGGCGACCTGCGCGATCCGGTGTCGCTACAGCGTGCGGCGGCAGGTTGCGGGCTGCTGTTCCACGTGGCTGCCGATTACCGCCTCTGGGCCAAGGATCCCACCGAATTCTACCGCTCCAACGTGGATGGCACGCGTAATCTACTGGAGGCGGCCCGCACTGCCGGGATCGAGCGCGTGGTGTACACCAGCACGGTGGGTTGTATAGGGATTCCCGCGGGCGGAATCGGGGATGAGACGGTCCCGGTGAAATTGGCGCACATGACGGGCGATTACAAGCGCTCCAAATTCCTGGCGGAGATGGTGGCGCTGGAATTCGCGCGCGCCGGCTTCCCGGTAGTGATCGTCAATCCTACCGCCCCGTTGGGCGATCACGACGTCAAGCCGACGCCGACCGGCAAGATCGTACTGGATTTTCTGAAGGGCGACATGCCCGCGTTCATCGATACCGGGCTGAATGTGGTGGACGTGCAGGATACGGCGCTGGGCCATTGGCAGGCGTGCGAGCGCGGTGGGGTGGGCGAACGCTACATTCTGGGTTCGGAGAATCTGACGTTGGCGGCCATTCTGCAGAAGTTGGCGCGGATTACGGGGCGCAAGGCTCCCAAGATCCAAATGCCCTATGCCGTGGCGTACCTGGCGGGCGCCGTCAGTACGGCGTGGGCCGGGGTGAGCGGACAGCCGCCGCGCGTGCCGCTGGACGCGGTCCGCATGGCGAAGAAGAAGATGTGGGTGAGCCACGAGAAGGCAGCGCGGGAATTGGGGTTCCAACCGGCGCCGGCAGATCGCGCCTTGGAGCGGGCGGTGGAGTGGTTCCGCCGCACGGCATGAGGATCCTGATGATCGCTGCCGACGCCATGGAGTTTCCCGGAATCTTGCGCCACACCAAGCAGGCCAAGCCTGCGGGCGTGGCAGTGGACTGGTCGCGCGAGGGAAATCTCGGCGGGCATGACGTGCTGCTGGCGGCAAACGGGGCGGGGGCCCATCGAGCGTCGGCCGCGGTGAATGCGGCGATGGCTGGCTTTGCGCCCGATGCTATCGTGAGCACGGGCTTTTGCGGCGCACTTGAGAACCAGTTCCAGATTGCCGATATCGTGGTGGCCACAGCAGTCGCCTCCGGTTCAGGCTCGTTCGATGCGTTGAAGCCCAACTCCGATCGCGCGCATCACAAGGGTGTGGTTAGCTCAATTGATCACGTGGCACAATCGGCGGCCGAAAAGCGGCAGTTGCGGTCTACGGGCGCTTGCGCCGTGGAGATGGAGGCCGGCGGAGTGGCGCAGAGGGCTGCTTCGTACGGGGTGCCGTTCTATTGCGTACGCGTCGTGACGGACCTTGCGGGTGAAGACATGTCCAATGATTTCAATGGAGCACTGCGCCCGGATGGTCACTTCGGTACAATGAAGATTCTACAAAGTGCATTGCGCCGCCCGTTGATTCGCTTGCCGGAACTGCTCCGTCTGCGTAGCCGGTGCGTCCGTTCGGCCAATGTATTGGGAGATTTTATTGCCGACTGCCGATTCTAACCGCTTCGACATTCCGGAAACGATGCACGCCGCGGTCTACCGTGGGAACGGCGTGGTTAAGGTCGAGGAGATCACCACCCCGGTGATTGGTGCCGGCGAACTTCTGATCCGCGTGGAAGCCTGCGGTATCTGTCACACCGACCTGAAGAAGATCGAGCACGATCTGCTGACACCGCCCCGTGTCTACGGCCACGAAACGGCTGGGGTCGTGGCCGCAGTCGGCCGCGGTGTGACCAGGTTTCAGCAGGGAGATCGGGTTGTCGCGTTCCACCATATCCCTTGCCGCAACTGCTTCTACTGCCAGCGCAAGCTGTACGCGCAGTGTCCGGTATATAAGAAAGTGGGGATCACCGCGGGCTTCGAGCCCGCCGGGGGCGGCTTTGCGCAGTACGTGCGCGTGATGGATTGGATTGTCCGCGACGGCGTGGAGAAGATCCCGGACGGCATTGGCTTCGAGCGTGCCACTTTGGTGGAGCCGCTGAATACGGTCCTCAAGGCGGTAGTGCAGTGCGACCCGCAGCCCGAGGATGTGGTGGTAGTGATGGGGCAGGGGCCGATCGGGCTGATGTTCACCATGCTGACGCGGCGTACAGGTGCGCGGGTGGTGGCGACGGACACGATCGACGCGCGGCTGGCCTTGGCTTCACAATGCGGCGCCGAGTTCGCCTGGGATCCTCGGACGACCGACGTCACCGAGGAAGTCCGGCGCTTGACGAACGGGCGGGGGGCGGATCTGGTGATTGTCGCGGCGTCGGTGCCGGGAATTGTGCAACAGGCGATGGCGTGCTCGCGGCCGGGGGCCCGAATCCTGCTT
>JBDTPR010000822.1:0-2797 GCA_039932635.1 Candidatus Solibacter sp. | reverse complement strand
GACGATTTCCGGCGGACTTTCGAGGCGGCCGGTATTGCGATTGATGGCGATGATGGGCAGGACGATGCCGTCCTCGGAAAGCAGGCGGCGGTCGCGGATCACGATATCCTGCACCACGTCTTCCACCGATCCCGAATCGATGCAGACATGGCCGACGGTGACCTTGCCGGCCTTGCGCGCGCCCTTGGAATCGAATTCCAGAACGTCGCCGGTATCCATGATGAAGGTCTCTTCGAGGCCGGCGAAGCGCAGGTGCTCGGCCAGGCGGGCGTGCTTGGAAAGCTGCCGGAACTCGCCGTGGATGGGCATGAAGTAGCGCGGGCGCACCAGGTTGAGCACCAGTTTCTGCTCTTCGATGCTGGCGTGGCCGGAGACGTGCAGCGGCGGGTTCATGCTGCCATACATCACGTCGGCGCCGCGGCGCGCCATGTGATCGATCACGCGGTAGATCGCCTTCTCGTTGCCGGGAATGATGCGCGAACTGAGGACGACCGTGTCGCCCTTGTCCACGGAGACGTGCTTGTGGTTATCGACGGCGACGCGGGAGAGCGCCGACATGGGCTCGCCCTGAGTGCCGGAGACCAGCATGGCGACCTTATCGGGAGGCAGGGTCATGGCGTCTTGCGGACGCAGCAGAATGCCGTCGGGGATATTGAGCAACCCGTGGGCGTGGGCGATCTCGGTGACCGACACCATGCTGCGGCCGATGACGGCGACGCGGCGGCCGTATTCCTCGGCAAGGTCGAGCACCAGTTGGATGCGGTGGATGGAAGAGCTGAAGCAGGCGACCAGGATGCGGTGCTCGGCGCGGGAGAAGATCTCTTCCATGCGCGGTTTTACGGCGCGCTCGCTTTCGGTGTAACCCGGGCGGTCGGAATTGGTGGAGTCGGAGAGCAGCAGCAGGACGCCGCGCTTGCCGTAATCGGCCAGCGTGTGCAGGTCGAAGAGTTCGTTGTCGGTGGGGGTGGGATCGACCTTGAAATCGCCGGTGTGGATGATGACGCCGAGGGGCGTGGTGATGGCAAGGGCGACGGCTGCCACAATCGAGTGCGTGACGTGAATAAACTCGATCTTGAACGGTCCGATAGCGATGGCCTGTTTGGGCTTCACCTTGATGAGGCGGGGCTTGGAGCCGAGGTCATACTCCTCGAGGCGGCGCTCCACCAGCGCCAGAGTAAAGGCGGTACCGTAAACCGGCACGTCGAACTCGGAGAGGAAATAGGGGACGGCGCCGATGTGGTCTTCGTGGCCGTGGGTGAGGATTACGGCGCGGACCTGTTCCTGGTTTTCCTTCAGGAAGGTCAGGTCGGGCATGACCAGGTCAACGCCTAACAGTTCGGCGTCGGGGAACATCATGCCGCAATCGACGACAATGATGTCCGAACCGTAGCGGATGGCGGTGATGTTCATGCCGAACTCGCCGAGTCCGCCGAGGGGGATTACCTGCAACTTCAAATCAGTCATTCATTTCACTTTCTAAATACCGGCCCGTGTGGCTTGCTGGTTTCAACGGTAGCCGGCCGCCTGCAGCTCGAATAATTCAGCATAGCGCCCGCCCAGGCTTAGCAGTTGCTCATGCGTTCCTTGCTCTCTAATCGATCCATCCGCCAGCACCAGGATACGGTCTGCCATGCGGACTGTGGAAAATCTGTGGGAAATCAGTACAGCCATACGTTCGCGGGTGAGTTCGGAGAAGCGCTGGAAGACTTCGTACTCGGCGCGCGCGTCGAGCGTTGCGGTGGGTTCGTCGAGAATCAGCAGTTGGGCATCCCGCATGTAGGCGCGGGCAAGGGCGAACTTCTGCCACTCGCCGCCGGAGAGATCCACGCCGCCTTCGAAACGCCGGCCCACCATTTGATCGTACCCGTTGGGCAAACGGTCTACCACGCTTTTCGCCAGGCTTTTCACCGCGGCGGATTCGATCCGGGATTGATCGCCGAGAGATTCGATTTTACCAAATCCAATGTTCTCACGAATCAACAGATCATAACGCATGTAATCTTGGAAGATCACGCCGATTTCGCGGCGCAGGTCGTCCACATCGTACTCACGCAGGTCGATGCCGTCCAGCAGGATCTTGCCTTCGGTGGGGTCGTAGAGCCGGGCGAGGAGCTTGACGAGGGTTGTTTTCCCGGCTCCATTCTCTCCGATTAGTGCAATCTTCTCATTTGGATGCAGCTCAAAGTTAATGTTTTGCACGACCATGCGGCTGCTGCCCGCGTAGGAGAAGGCGACATTGCGGAACTCAAAGCCCTTGCGGAAGGGGCGGGGCGCCGGAATGGCGTTCGGCGCGGCCCCGATGGTGGGCTGCATGGCAAAGAAGTCGAAGAGGTCTTTGAGGAAGACGGCCTGCTCGGAAATGTCGTTGAAGCCGGAGAGGATTTTCTCGATGTAGGAGCGGGAGCGGTTGAACGCACCGGTCAGGAAAGTGAAGCTGCCGAGCGATACGGCGCCCGCCAAAGTCTTCGAGAGGACGACTGCGTAGGCGCCGTAGTAGCCTCCGGTAGAGACCACATTGAGGGCCGAGCCGAGGAAGGCGCGCCGCATCGCAAGCGCCTTATTTTCCAGAAAGATGCTTGCTGATACCTCATCATAATGTTTAGCCAGATAGGCGCCCAAGCCGAAGATCTTTACTTCCTTGGCGCTCTGCGCGCTGGCGCCGAGGAGACGCAGGTAATCCAGCTTGCGGCGTTCCGGTGTGCGCCTGTAGAGCACCGAGTAGGCGAGACTGCTGAAGTGGGTTTCGCCCAGGAAGCTTGGGATCACGGCGGCGGCCAATAGGACCATCAGCCAGGGC
>JBDTPR010000821.1:0-2802 GCA_039932635.1 Candidatus Solibacter sp. | reverse complement strand
GCCTGGTGATCTCCCATGCCGATGACGACCACTCTGGCGGCGCCATCACGCTGGCTGCTTCGCGCGATCCGCCGTGGCTGCTATCGCCGCTGTCCGCAAGCCATGCGCTGCAGATCCTGTTCGATGATTCGCGCCGTTGCGAAGCCGGCCGGCGCTGGTCCTGGGACGGCGTGGAATTCGCGGTGGTCCACCCCGCCGCGGCGATCTACGGAGAGCCGGCGGCGGGCGGGCGACGCGCGCGCAAGGAGAACGATCGCAGTTGCGTGTTGCGAATTGCAACCGCGGGCGGATCGGTGTTGCTCACGGGAGATGCTGAAGCGCGCAGTGAAGGCGAGATGCTCGCGCGGCAGGAGCATGTCCGGGCCGATGTGCTGGTGGTCCCGCACCATGGATCGCGCACTTCGTCGACGGCCGCGTTCCTCGATGCAGTCGCACCCTCAATCGCGATTTTCACGGTGGGATATCGAAATCGATTCGGCCATCCCCACCCCGCGGTCCTGGGCGCCTATGTCGCACGCGGCATCGAGATCCGCCGTACGGACCGTGAAGGCGCATTGCGGGTGGTGCTGGCGGCGCGCTCCACGCTTCCCGCACGCGTCGAGCGCAGAGTCGCGGACTATCGATATTGGAGTGAACGAAGGCCGCCATGAATCACCGCGTTGACCTTCGCGCCGACGGCCAATCGGCGCCGGCATTTGGAAGATGCCCGAACTCGCCCATCGACATCGTGCCGCGCTGGCGTGGGCGTAGTAGAGTCCCGCACTCCGCTGAAGAGGACATTCGATGACCAACAGCCTCCGCATCGCGACGTACTTGCTGTGGGCTTCTGTCGCCATCCAGGGCGTTGCGCTGTTCCTTGAGTCGCCGCCGGCGCAATCCGATCCCGGAGGCTTCGAAAAGCTGGCGGGCATCGCGCTGACATTGGGATTCATGGTCATCTCCGGTCTGGCCGCCTACTATTTTTCGCGCGGACGGAATTGGGCCCGGGTGACCGTGCTGGTCCTGTTCGTCACCGGAATCCTCGGCCTGCTGCTGCTGCTGGTGCTGGGGGTGGGCCTCGACGAGGACCCGTGGCTCAAATGGCTGACTTTGGGACAGGTGTTGCTGGAGGCTCCGGCAATGTACTTCGCCTTCACCTCGCCGGGCGCGGACTGCTTCAAGGCCGGGCCGCAGAACGACGCCGCGATGCGGGCGATCCTTCCAGTCGGGCGATCGGGTTGGGCAATCGCCGCGGGATACCTCGCGCTGTTTTCCATCCTGCTGCTGCCGGCGCCGTTTGCGCTGGCCTGCGGACTGATGGCGATGCGCGCTATCCGGCGCAATCCCGCGAAGCACGGGATGGGGCGTGCCATCTTCGGCATCGTGATGGGCACGCTAGGTACGCTGGCGTTCCTGTTCGTGCTCTGGGTCGGGTATACCAGGCGTACCGCCGGGGTCTGATCGTTGGCTGGCGCCGACGCGAACTCGAGGCGCCTTTTCCTCTGTGTCCTCTGTGTTGAAGAACCGGTGTCCGCGCTTCGGCGGCGCTGGAAACGACCTTATCAGCGGCGCCGGAAACGCAGCATGGCAAACCCGGCCAGGGCCACCAGCAACACCTGCAGGAGTATCGCCAACGGCGAAAGCGCGGGCACACCGGCTCCACCAGCAGCGGGCAAGAAGGCCGCGCACGTCGGCACCGTGATGGTGACCGCGTCGGTGGTGACGGTGCCGCCGAAGGACAATGCGCGGCCGGTCAAGTTGGCGAAGTGCCCGATGTTGATGCCCGCGTTGGCGATGATGTTGCCGACGAAAGTTGGTGTTGGCGAAAGCGCGGCGTTCGCCCCAAGCGAGGCAGCCCCGATCGGCGCCCAGAACACGTCCGAGGCGCAGGCCCCGCCCGCGAGGACCACGGTGGAATCCGCGCCGGTCGTCAGCGCTCCGCCGGGGCGGAAGATGTACACGCCTGGCCCGGAGAGGGTCACGATGGTGGTCGCCGTGATGTTCATCGCGCCGCCGCTCGTATAGCAGCCGGGAGGAATAACCCCAGGTGGATTCGCGCCGATCACAACCGAGTCGAGCGTGATGGCACCGGCGCCGAGAAAGGTGCACGCCTGCGCATTGATGCCGGCGAGGGCGACGCCCTGGTCAATCCCGGTAATGGGCGGGCAGGGCGTGGTGACGGCGCCGGTAACGGTTACCGGAGGCGTGACCGGTGCGGTGGTGAAACAGACATCGCCGGTGACATCCGTCTGGGGCGCGGTGTTCGCGTTGGTGAAGGTGCTCGAGACGACGCCGTAGGGAGCGGTCGAGCCGAGGCGGGGTGCGACCGCGCTGAAGGCGAGCCCCGAAGCCAGCAGCAGCACGGCAAGGGGCACAAGGGAGCGCAGGCGCATCGTCGTCTCCAGCATGAACGCAGGATGACCACCTTCCCACAATCACGGTCGGCGTTCAGTTCGCTACCGCACCCAGCGGCGAGGAAGTTCAGGCCTTTGAGCCCGGGGGGGAAGGCTGTTTGTCCTGGCGCCTGAGCTGGTGGCGGCGCGAAATTGCAGCGTTTTGTTTTAACCACAGAGGACACAGAGGCAACACAAGAGGAAATCAAAATCTGGTTGTGATTCGCGAACAAGCAGGCAATGTCGCGAATGACCGTAAATTTGTTTTTCCTCTTGTGTTGCCTCTGTGTCCTCTGTGGTGAAGGAACTGCGCTTACCTTCAGGCGCTGCTTGAACTTGCCGATCAGTCCGGCGCGCGAGGCGCGCGGCGCAGATCCAGCGTCACCGGGAAGCGCGAGTTGCGCGCCTCCTTGAAAACCTCCATCTCACC
>JBDTPR010000820.1:0-2808 GCA_039932635.1 Candidatus Solibacter sp. | reverse complement strand
CCCGACGCCTTGATGGTCTGCTTCGCGCGGCTGATGCGCTGCGCCATGGTCGCTTCCGGCACCAGGAACGGATGCGCGATCTCCGCCGTCGTCAACCCGCCCACCGCGCGCAGCGTTAACGCAATCGCCGACGACGCGCTTAACGCCGGGTGGCAGCACATCGTCAACAAAATTAGCGTGTCGTCGCCATCTTCCGCGAGCGGCGCCGCCACGGACTCCGGTGCCACCGCCACCGCGCTCTCCCGCCGCCGGCGCGCCATTTCGCTGCGCGCGTAATCCGTCATGCGCCGCGACGCCACCTGAATCAGCCACCCTCGCGGATTCCCCGGCACGCCATCGCGCGGCCACTGCACCGACGCCGCGACCAGCGCCTCCTGCACCGCGTCTTCCGCCGCCGCAAAATCGCGAAACCGGCGGACCACCGCACCCAGCACCTGTGGCGCCAACTCGCGCAACAGGTGCTCACCGGCGGCATCCAAGCGCCCGATCACGTGAATTCTGGAGGCGGCCCGCTCATCACCTGCCGCACTTCAATCCCCATATTCATCGGCACGCTGCCCTTCCCCGGCGCCGCCGAAGCCTGCGCCGCAATCTGGTAGGCCCGCTCGGGAGACTCCACGTCCACAATCCAGTAGCCCGCCAGAAATTCCTTCGTCTCGGGGAATACCCCGTCCGTGATCGGCGTGCCGTCGGCCGCAGCGCGCACCAACTTCGCCTCCTCCGGGAATGCCAGCCCCTCGGCCGACACCAGCTCCCCCGCTTCGTTCAGCGATTTATTGAGGCCCATCATGAACTTGATGTGGTTTTGGATATCCTCCATCGGCCACGTCATAATCCCGTTGTCCCCGCACTTGGGGTTCGACATCATCAGAATGTATTTCATCTTTTCCTCTCTCAGCTCTTAAAGATTCTCCCACCGCTTACTGTGCGCTTTCATGAGGGAGTCGGAGCCCGTCCGTCATTCTCGACATTCCCGGCGGAAAAATTTTTGCGCGCGGTAAAATAGAGGTTTGCCCTTGCCAACCGACGCCCAATCGTTCTCCGTCAAGCAGGCCCAGGTGGAGTTCCACAACTTCGCCTCACTCGGCGAACCGGAACGCGCCATCGCCACCTATCTGGACGAAAACGTACGGCGTGCTTCCATCATCGAGGCCCATCGTAATTTCATCGGGCCGATGACCCCGTTCCTTGAAATCGGCGCCAATGCCGGCCACACCAGCTACATGCTGGCCAACCAGTTCGGCGGCGAGGGTTTCGCCCTCGATATCTCCGCCGACGCTCTGCGGCACGGCACCGCGCTAATGGACAAGTGGCACCTCACGCGCGCCCCCATTCGCGTCGCCGGCGATGCCGTCAATCTCCCCTTCCGCGATAATTCCCTGCAATTCGTGATGGCCTGCCAGATGCTCAGCCAGTTCATGAATATCGAGAGCGTCTTCCTCGAGGTCAAGCGCGTCCTTGCCCCCGGCGGCGTCTTCCTCTTCACCGAGGAACCGCTGCGCCGCCTCCTCTCCCTCCGCGTTTACCGTGCTCCCTACCAGGAGCGCATGAAGCCCTGGGAGCGCAAACTCTTCGATTGGGGCCTGCTCGGCTACCTCGCTCAGGACGTGATCGGCGCCGAACAGGAGGAGAGTTTCGGCATCCGCCAGAATCACAAAATGTACCTCAGCGACTGGCATCGCCTGATTACCAAACACTTCGCCGATCACGAGTATCAGCCCTTCGTGCCCGAGCGCGGCTGGGGTGAACGCATCGTCAAACGCACCGCCGGCAACGAATGGCGCGCCGCCCGCCTGCTCGGCGGAACCCTCGCCGCCATGTGCAAGAAGGCCGGAACCGCCCAGCCCCTGCCCACTATCGGCCGCTTCGAAACTCTGCTCCGCTGCCCCGATTGCCATGGCGACCTGGCCCGCGATGCCGCCGATTCCCTGCACTGCGCCTGCGGTTACCGCGCACCTAACGAGGGCGGGGTCTACAACCTCCTGCCCGCCAAACTCCGCGCCGAACTCTATCCCGGCGACCGCGCCGACCTCATAGATTTCTCCATCCCCAGCCACACCGAACGCCTCGGTGACGGCTGGCACGAGTTGGAAGGCGATTACGGCAACAAATATCGCTGGATCGGCGCCCGCGCAACCGCGGTCCTGCAGCGCTCCCATACCGTTCCTCAGAAGCTGCGCATCCGCGGCTACGCCCACCCCACCCAGTTCGCCAGCGGCCAGCCCGTCATCGAGATCCAGGCTAACGGCGTCCGCGTCGCCCAGCAGTCGCTCGAACGGGTAGGGTTGTTCATCATCGAGGCCGAGCTCCCCGAGGCGGAAACCTACAATATCGAGATCTCCGCCGTGCCCGTTTGGACTGCCCCGGGCGACGGGCGCTCCTTTACAGTCAACATCAGTATGATCCGACTCATAGACGCATAAATCTGAAACTATTTAGCCCTTCCGGTCGTAATAGCTGTTTCGAGGGCAAACTATGCGTACCAGGCTCGTAATTCCAGCCATTGCCGCGGGTCTTCTTCTACTCGCCGGCTGCGATATCGACGAAATGGGTGGAGGCTTCGAACGCTACAACGAAGACTTCCACTTCAACTATCCCCTCAAATCCGGCGGCCGACTCGCCGTAGACGGCTTCAACGGCTCCATCGAGGTCACCGTCTGGGACCAGGAAACCGTCGACATTAGCGGCACCAAGTACGCCCGCTCGCAGGACTACGCCCGCGACATCAAAATCGAAATCGATCACCCCGGCGATTCCGTCTCGATCCGTGCCATCCGTCCTAATTACAGGAACGGCAATTACGGAGTC
>JBDTPR010000819.1:0-2812 GCA_039932635.1 Candidatus Solibacter sp. | reverse complement strand
CGTACCCATCGGCCCTCTTCAGCTGCCGCACCAGCAGCGTGTAAGCCCCCGCACTGCTGCCGTAGCCCGAGACCTGCAAATAAAGCGTCGTATTGGGCGAGGGCGAAATCGTCTGCTGCAGATTGGTGCCCGGCTCGCGCACCGCTTTTCCCCAATCCGTAATCCGACCTTCCCCATCGAAGATCTTCAGCACCGGAGCCAGTTTCGTGGACCGGTTGGCGATCTCGATGGAAATGATGTCGCGCGGCGCCGGCGGAGTCGTAATTCGGTAGTAGTCCACATCGTTCACCGCCGCCCGGATATCCCCCTCCACCGGTTTGCCGGGGGCCATCAGATTCGCCAGAATCGTCGTATCGTTCGGCTCCACTTCGCTCGACACCGGATCCGCGCCCAACGCCATGATCTCCTTCAGACGTTCCAGATTGAGGCGCACCGGCTGATAATCCAGGTCCCGCGCCAGCGCCTCCCGAAACGCGTTCACCGCTCGCGATTTGTCGCTGAGTTCCGCGTACAGCACACCCAGGTTGTTGAACACCACGGGCACGGCCGCCACTTTGACCACCTGTTCCAGAAAACCCACTGCGTTGGAGAAGTCCTTGTCGGCAACGCTCTTGCTGGCCATCTCGAAACCCTTCTCGATTTCAGCGTTATTCAGGGGCTTGCCGTAGAAACGCTTGTACTCCGTCACCATGGTCGGTGTATCGGCAAGATAGCCCGTTATCGGCCGGCCCGTCGGCTTGTCAATGCGCGGACGCGACCACTTGGGCCCGGTGGCGATGTACAAAATCATGCCCACCACGGCCAGTACCGGCAACAGCCACCAGTATTTCCTGATCGGCGATTGGCCTTTGTTCTTCTTCTTTCGCCGGACCGGAGCGGGAATCATGTTTTCCTTCGTAAACCAAAGGTGAGCAGCCAGGGCAGACAAGGCTTGGTTTGCTACAATCCTAATTCTAGCCCGTGCGGAGGCGGCGACGACGCCGTTTCTAGGATCTCCAGCCCATGAAACCGGCCAGTGCCCCATCCACCGTGAAGGCAAAACAAACCCAGCGCTCTCTCGTCGTCATCCTAATCTGTTGCCTGCTTCCCGGTTGGCCCGCTGCCGCTCAAAAGCCCGTCGCGCCGCCCAAGAAACCCAAGAAGGAAGAGATCACCCAAACCCTCCAACTCCCCAAGGAGTTGCCTGCCGCCGTCATCGGCGAGACCCGCCGCCTCACTTTCCACGTGACGCCCCTCTCGTCCCGCGGACTCCTCTCCGCCCAGATCCGCGACGCCCTGAAAGCCCTCACCCGCGAGACCGGCAACAATCCCGTGCTGAAAATCCGCGCCTTCGTGGCCGGCTCCGGCGACCTGCGCCGTGTACGCGACCTGGTCAGCGAAACCTTCGCCGAGCGGCGCTTGCCGCTGCCCGCGCTCAGCCTCATTCAATCCGGCGGCCTGCCGCTCGAGGGCGCGCAAGTCGTCCTCGAAGCCATCGCGCAAGGCAAAAAGGACGTGAACACCCGCGGCCTCGTCTTCTTCTCCGCCCCCGTCGCCACCAGCGAGAATCCGCTCGACCCGGTGGAACCCCTGGCGGCCCAATCGCTGGAGCGCTTGAAAGCTGCGCTCAAAACCGCCGGCTCCGAGCCTGCCGATGTGGTGCGCCTTACCTGCTTCCTGAGTTCGCTCGATAACGTTGCCGCCACGCGCAAATTGGTGGAAGCCGATTTCGGCCGCGCCTCCCTCAATTACGTGCAGACGCAGCGCGCCCCCTCCCGTGCCACGGCAGCCTGCGAAGCCGTCGCCAAACTCACCTGGAACACCGGCCAGCGCATGCTCATGCAACCTGAAACCGGCGACCCCCAGGCCGCCCTCGTCGCTGCGCCGCGCGTGGTGCTCACCGGCACCCAGGTCAGCTTCGGCTATCAGGAAGCTAACTCGCGCCTCGCGTTCGAGCGGATGAAGAAAGCGCTCGAGGCCGTTGGCGTCTCCGGCCAGGACGTCGCCTTCGCCCATTTCTACCCGCTTGCCGAATCCCTGGCCGCCCAGGTGCGCAAGATCCGGCCCGACTTCTTCCGCTCCTCCGCCGGCTCGCTGTTGAACTTCGAAGGACTCCCCGGCATGGACGCGGGCTTCGCCGTAGACATAGTCGCCGTCAAAGACTAATACCGCTCCAATCAGAGCCGTGACCGTTCCAATCAGAGCCGTGACCGTGAGGGAGCGGTCTTCAGCCCCCCCAATCGCGCCTCCCGCATCATAGAGTTATACTGGGATTTGAAATCTACAGACCTGTTTCTCGCATCCCTGCCAGTGGCTTGCGCGAAGCTAAGGAACTCCGCATGAGCACAATTGCGATCAACCCCCTACATCGGGTAGTCCGCTTCTACGAAGCCCCCATCGGCAAGAAGGTCATCATGGCCTTAACCGGCGTGATTCTCTTCGGCTACGTAATTGCGCATCTCCTCGGCAACCTGCAAATATTTGCCAGCCCCGACCAGATCAATGGATACGCCGCCATCCTGCACAATCCGGCCACCTCAAGCTTTCTGTGGGTGGCGCGACTCGCGCTGCTCGCGGCCGTTGGCATGCACATTGTCGCTTCCATCCAACTTTCGAAGATAAAAAGCGATGCCCGTCCCGTCGCCTACGTGAAGAAGGAGGATCCCGCCGCCAGCTACGCCTCGCGTACCATGATGTGGAGCGGCCCCATCGTCGCCGCCTTCGTCATCTTTCACGTCCTGCACCTGACCGTGGGCGCCGTATTGCCGCTCCAGGAAATCGGGCCGAACAAACCCAATGTGTACGCCAACGTGATCGCCGGATTCTCGAACCC
>JBDTPR010000818.1:0-2815 GCA_039932635.1 Candidatus Solibacter sp. | reverse complement strand
ATCACCCGACGACCACCGACACGGGGATGAGTAGCATGAAGCGCACCACCCTGCAAGCCAAAATGCGCAAGCTAGGCATCGATTCGAAGTAAGATACAAAATCAAGAATATTTGGCCACGGATGGCACAGATGAACGCGGATAAGCAAAGAGCTTGTTTTATCCGTGTTAATCCGTGTCCATCCGTGGCCACCAAATCTGCCTTGAGGTATTCCTAGAACTTCTTCAACCCGCGCAGCAAGCTATCCGTACTTCCACCGGACCTGAGTTGCACCGAATGCACGGGCTTCCAGTTCTCGTCCATCGCGCCGACGTACTGCACGCTCTTGCGGTCGCCGCCCATCAGAATCACGGTAAGCTTGCGATCGGGATATCCCAGCGCCTCGTACTGCAGCGCGCCCTCCTCGCTCTGCCAGTGGTCGGTCGCCGGATCGCCGAGTTTGACCACCACTTCCGTGCGATCGTCGCGCGCCGTCAGCCCGAGGTACGTCTGATCCTTGGTGGTATAAACCACGCGCTGCCGCGAAAGCGTCACCGCCAACACATAGAGCAGAATCGCCAGCGTGACCGCCGCTCCGATCAGCCGGAACACCCGCTTATCCTGCACCGAAGACATGCGGATGCCCACAATCAACCCGGGCGCGGGGCGCTCCGGACCGCTCGGCGATGAGGGGTTCCCGCCTACCGCCACCGGCATCTCGATCACGCGCCGCTGGTAGGGCACCACCATGCCGCCCTTATACTCCAATTCCCGCACCAAGCCGACGATCAGCACCGGGTCGTCTACCCGCGAGACCTCGCCCACATACCGGCGCGAAATCCAGATCTCTTCGGAGGTCTTGCAGTTCACCACCAGGATCTCGCTCCAACTCGCCTTCCGGTACAACCACTCGTTGTGCTCGATGGCGACGATCGGCGGATAGAAGGAAAACGGACGGGTGATCAGGTGGTCTAACTGAGGCGGGATGGGCGGGGACGCCATGAATTCGCTGACTTTCTATTTCCAGTTTAACCGTTTCGCCGAGCATCCAAGCATGTCGCGCAGCTACTTGCTTCCCAGCAACCGCAGGCGCACGCTGAACGCCCGCGCCTGCCCCCTGCCGTACGTCAGAAACTTCGGCGAGCCCATCACGTTGTCCACCACATTGGGATTCAGGTTGCCCGTCAGATTGTTGTAGCCGAAGCGCCACGCCCACAGGTAATGCAGAGCGCGGAACTGTTTCTCCAGGTGCAGATTGATGTTGAAGTAATCCGGGTAGCGATACGAATTCGGCTGACCCACCAGAAAGCCTTCCTGATCCACCACGCTGAACGGAAAGCCGGTACGATACTCCGTCAGGTACGCCGCCGTGATATTGCGCGTGATAAATTGCAGGCGTCGCGGCAGCACACCCTTCGGCAGCGGAACCCAGCCCCACATGTGGATTCGATTCGGAGTATCCCAGGCGAACGGCCCCGGCATCTGCGGCGCGAAAATCGGATTCTCCAGGTTGTAATCCACCGCCGCATTGCTCCTCGTGCTGGAGCGCGTGTACCCCAGGAACCACTCGAATTTGCGTGCGAACGTGCGCCGGATCGACAGGTCGATAGCGTCATAGCGGTCGCGCCGCGAGTTGCGTAACTCGAAGACCGCGCCATCGTAAAACATCGGCCCGATTTGCGGCGCCGTCGTGTCGAACACAAAGCCCCGCGATCCGCTGCGCCACGTGTATCCCGCCTTCCCGTAAAAGGACATCGGCATCTTGCGCTCGATATTGAGCGTGGCCGACTGGTACCGCGGCGTGGAGAGCTTGTGATCGTCCACCTCGAACGAGGTCGGCACCGGGCCGCGCGTCTCGCCCCCGGGCAGGTAAAACGTCGAGTAACTGGTCTGCCCCTGCCCGCGGCCCAGCGTTCCCAGGCTGATCGCGTCGTAATATACGCCCCAGCCCGCCGAAATCTTGAGATCCGCCGACTTGCCCGGCGCCCAGGCCACCGAGATTCGCGGCGCCACCTGAAAATCGCGGATCACTTCATTCCATTCGGTGCGCAGTCCCCCCTCGATCGCCAACCCCTCGCGCGGAGTCCAGTGGTCCTGCACGTACAGCGCGCTTTCCAGGTTCTTGCGCTCCTGAAAGCCCAGACCCAGGAAGGTCACGCGCCGCGCAATGGAGAGGTCGCCCCGCAAGACTTCGTAGTCGTGACGCACCGCCTGCTGGTGGTAGCTCTCGCGATCTACGTCGGCGCCGAATTTCAGGCGGTGCTCGCCTTTCCACTTCACCGACGGCAGAAACAGATTGCCAATCCACTGCTGACGGTACCAGTGCCGGTTGATCCCGCTGAAATAATTGCCGCGATTGCCCTCCGGCGTAATCTGGTAAACCTCATTGCCGAGCGGCGACGACTTGGTGACGCCGCGGGAATCGGCAAACCCCACATCCAGCAGAGCGCCGCCGAAGTAGTGCTGGTCGCGGATCGTGCTCATGTACGTGTCCGCGCGTATGTTCGTGGTGGTCTCCTGCGGATTGAGTATGCTCAGACCGGACAGGTTGGTATCCGCCAGGTTATACAGAAAGCTCGCCGTCAATGTGTTTGCGGGCGAGAGGTTCAGCTGAAAGCGCGAAAGATTGCTCGCCGTCAGACCGCTGGTGCGGTTTTCACCATGCGGCAAACCGTCCACGCTGTCCATGTTGTAGAAGACGTCCATCCCATTGTGGAACCACGCTCGCCCCTTCTTCAGCGGACCGGAGAACTCCAGCCGCGGCGTCCATTTATTGACGTAGACGCCCCGGTCGGCGGTCAGCCCGGGGATGAAGTTGGTGCCTGTGAAGCGCCAG
>JBDTPR010000817.1:0-2819 GCA_039932635.1 Candidatus Solibacter sp. | reverse complement strand
CGCTCTCGATGCCGGACCAGTAGATCGTATTGAGTAAGTCGATGGAACCGGAGGCCGGGCCGGAACTCGGAAGGGTCCCGAACGGCGTGCCGCTGGCTACTGCCGTACTCCCGATCGAGCGGACCAGCAATTCGAAGCTGAGCCCAAATACGAAAGGAACTGATCGAATAGTCGGAGTTGATCACCACGGTGCAGGGCGGCGCGAGCCCGCTGTCGCAACCTTCCTGGGTGAAAAAATCGTCCGCGGTGCTTTCGCCCAGGAAGCCGATCCGAAACTGCTACGTGAAGCAGAGGCGGTTCGAACGGTATTGGCCGCCAATAAGGCGGCGCTCAGCGCCTACACCTGGACCGAACGCACCGAAGTCCTGGTAGATGGCAAGCTCCATTCGACTACCGAGATGCTCTGCCGGTACGACCCCCAGGGCGAAGTGGCCAGGACCCCCAAGGAGGAAGCCGCGGCGGAAGGGAAAAAGGCCAGCGCCATGTCCAATAAGCCCAGGGTTCGCGAAAAGGCCGCGAAGCAGGACTACATCGAAAGGACGATCAGCCTCATCCGCTATTATGTGCCGCCGAACCCGGACAGAATTACGGCAATGCTGCAGAACGGCACGGCCTCGCTGGGAAAGTCGGAGGCCGGCAAGTCCGGGGATCCAGTTCCTGCGCTATTTCATGGCGGGCGACTCGATGGTATTCAAATACGATACGACCTCGAAGGCTCTGGTCCACGTTTCCATCAAAGCGGCGTTGGGGGATAAGAAGGACCCGGTGACGCTGGAGGTGGATTTCGCGGACTTGCCGGACGGCACGATCCATCTCACCTCAACTACGTTGGACGCAAAGGTGCAGAAGGTCCAGGTGAAGACCACTAATATCGACTATAAGAAGATCGCGAACTGACATCGAGATCTGCGGTGACATTGCGGACGTTGAGATCTTCGCCATTGGCAACTCGATTCGGGAGCTTCCTCGTCTGCGCAAGCTGTACGGCAAGGGCAGATGGCGAAAACGAAAGGGCGTAGCTAGCGTGAAACTCCCGAATGGTACGAACGGAGAGTGGAGCTTCATTGGTATGAAGCCTCCGGCATCGGCAAGAAGGAATTCAAGATCAAGCGCTTCATGGATTAGGTATGGCGTCTCGTCGAACGAAATCCCAGGGGTTTGTCGTCTGCTTGCGAAATGCCGGCTTCGCAGCATCCCTGGAGGTCAGAAAGTTGTACCCGGTGGTGGACGATCCGGACGCCGAGAGCAACGACCTCATTCGGGTGATCGATGAGTCGGGTGAGGGCTACGTCTATCCCGCCGACTTGTTCCAGAAACTCACCCTGCCTGCCGAGATTCAGCGAGCCCTGCGCCTGGCGTCGTAATCTGGCGTGCATACTCCTCAGTCGAATGTCGTTAAAGTGGGTGTGTTGCGGCTATTTCACTTCGCCTGCGTCATCTCTACAATTGTGCGGGCGCCGAGGTCATCGGGGAGGCCGTAGCGCTCGATGACGCGGAGGCGTAGCTGCCTTTTGTTGGTTTCCGGGGCGGCCTCGGCGATTTCGGCGGTAACGTCGGGTCCTTTGTAGAAGAGGATGCGCGCCCCTCCTCGCAAGGCCGGGGCGAAGAGCGGCACACCGCGGAGCAGCGGCGCCACGGCGCGCGAGATCACGATCGTCACGCGATGTTTGGAGAGCCAGTCCTCGGCGCGTTCGGCCACCACTTCCACATTTTTCAGGTCCAGGCGACGCACCACGGATTCCAGGAAGCGCGCCTTCTTCTGGGTGGATTCGAGCAGCGTGAAGCGTGTTTCCGGGAGCACGAGGGAGAGCGGGATGCCGGGAAAGCCGGGGCCGGAGCCGGCGTCGGCGACGCGGTCGGCGTTCTTGAAGAGGCGCCAGGGCGTTACGCAATCTACCACGTGTTTGATCGCGGCTTCGCGCGGGCTGACGATGCGCGTCAGGTTGAACTGCTGGTTGGCCTCGACGATCAGGTCGAGATGGCGCGCCGCGTTGGTGGCGACTTCGTCGCGCAGGGGCAGATCGGCGGGCAACAGCTCGCGCAATTCATCGGCAAAGGTCACGTGATTCCATAATCGCACCCGTGCGGCGACGCGATGACGACTTACACTGAATGTGTACCCATGGGAGAGCAATCCGGAACTGTCGCGGTGCTGGCCGAGAAGCCTTCGGTGGCCCGCGATATCGCCAAGGTGTTGGGCGCCAATACCAAGGGCGAGGGGTACATGCATGGCAATGGCTACGTGGTCACGTGGGCTATCGGCCACCTTGCCGCTCTGGCGCAGCCCCACGAAATCAATGCGCTGTGGAAGAGTTGGCGGCGCCACCTTCTGCCTATGCTGCCCGGCCAGTGGCCGCTAGTGGTCTATGAGAAGACCAAGGGGCAATTCGACATCGTTAAGCAGATCCTGACCTCGCCCAAGGTGGGGCGCGTGGTGTGCGCGACTGACGCGGGGCGCGAGGGCGAATTGATCTTTCGCTACATCTACGAGGCGGCGCAGTGCACCAAGCCGGTGAGCCGTTTGTGGATCTCGTCGCTGACCCCCGAGGCTATACGGGCGGGCTTCGATAAACTGCGTCCGGCAACTGATTACGACGGCCTGGCCGACGCCGCGCGCGGGCGCAGCCGTGCCGACTGGCTGGTGGGCATGAACCTTTCGCGGGCCTACGCGCTGGCCTACGACGAGGCGCAACTCTCGGTGGGTAGGGTGCAGACGCCGACGCTGGCCATGATCGTGGAGCGCGAATTGGCGATCCGGAGCTTTGTGCCCGAGGACTACATCGAAGTGCTCGCGACGTTCCGGCCGGCGGAAGATCCGA
>JBDTPR010000816.1:0-2826 GCA_039932635.1 Candidatus Solibacter sp. | reverse complement strand
ATGCCTGCCGCACGCGGCCGCCCGATGCGGAGAGCAGTCGCTCCGCTTCGTCGCGCGTCACACCGGCCCTGCCCATTACAATCGCGGTGCGCACGCGCATGCCGCTCTCTTTCAATAATTCCATCGCCCGCTCCGGGCTGACCCCGGCCGCCTGCACGATAATCCGCCGCGCCCGGTCCACCAGCTTTTCGTTCTTGGGCTGCACGTTCACCATCAGGTTGCCGTACACGTACCCGAGTCGGATGCACGTCGCTGTGGAGAGCATGTTGAGCACCAACTTCTGCGCGGTCCCCGATTTCATGCGCGTGCTGCCGGCGACAATCTCTGGTCCCACCAGCGGCGCGATCGGGAAGTCCACCGCGCGCGAAAGTTCCGCGTCAGGCGCGCAGCAGATGCCGACGGTCACCGCACCCAGGCGTTTGGCCTCAGCCACTGCTCCCAGCACATAAGGCGTTCTCCCGCTCGCCGCGATCCCTACCAGCACGTCCTTGGCCGTGAAACCGCGGCTGGTCAGGTCGCGAACGCCGAGGGCGGGGTCGTCTTCCGAGGCTTCGGTCGCGCGGCTGAGTGCCGCTTCGCCGCCTGCCATGATGCCCTGCACCATCTCGGGAGCCGCGCTGAAGGTGGGCGGGATTTCGGAAGCGTCGAGGACGCCGAGCCGCCCGCTGGTCCCGGCGCCGATGTAGAACAGCCGCCCGCCCCGCTCGATCGCCGCCACAATCGCATCCACGGCCCGCGCAATCGCCGGAACCTCGCGCCCGACGGCCACGGCGACCTTCTGGTCCTCGGCGTTGATTACGCGGAGAGCCTCTTCGGTGGCCATCCTGTCGATGGCATCGGAGGCAGGGTTCGGCTGTTCGGTTAATAGTTTATCGAGCAACTTCCAGGCTAACATTCCTGGGGTAGACTCACAGTGGTTGAAGTCATAGGGATAGACTCATAGGCATGCCCCTCGCCATTCAGGCCGACGACGTACGCGCCGCCGCCCAGCGAATTCTGCCGCTGGCCCGCAAAACGCCGGTGATGACCTCCGCCGGTTTCGACGCCGAAGCCGCGGCGCGCGCCTTTTTCAAGTGCGAAAACCTGCAGCGCGGCGGCGCTTTCAAGATCCGCGGAGCCGCCAACATGGTGCTCTCGCTGCCCCGCGAGTCCCTCAGCCGGGGCGTGGTCGCCTATTCGTCAGGAAATCACGCGCAGGCCACGGCGATTGCCGCCAGCCACATCGGCGTGCCGTCCACCATCGTCATGCCAGAAGACGCGCCGCAATCCAAGATGGAAGCGACGCGCGCGCGGGGCGCACGGATCGTTACCTATAACCGCTTCAAGGACAGCCGGGAAGCCATCGCGCAGAGCATCCTGAAAGAGACCAACGCCACCCTGGTGCCGCCCTTCGATCACCCCATGATCATGGCCGGCCAGGGCACGGCCGCCCTGGAATTACTCAACGAAACCGGCCCGCTGGATGCGCTGATCGCGCCGGTGGGCGGCGGCGGATTGCTCTCCGGCTGCGCCACCATCGCCAAGGCGCTCTACCCCGGCATCCGCATTTTCGGCGCCGAGCCGGAAGGCGCCAACGATACATTTCTCTCCATGCTGGCCGGCACCCGCATCGCCGTCCACCCCGATACCATCGCCGACGGCTTGCGCGCGCCGAAACCCGGCGAGCTGACTTTTCCCATCATTCAGCAACTGGTAGAGCGCATTCTGCTGGTGAGCGAGGACGAGATCCGCGCGGCGGTCAGGTTCGCCCTCCTGCGCCTGAAAATCCTGGTGGAGCCCAGCGGAGCGGTGCCCATCGCGGCCGTGATGTTCCACAAACTGCCCCCAGAGATCCGCACCGTCGGAGTGGTGATCTCAGGCGGAAACGTTGATTTTGAGGAGCTTGCAAAAATGTGAAGGTAAATTGAGCCGGTCTACCCTGGTTTCTCGCGTTAGTGAGGCAGAAGGACATTAATTAAGTGACAGCAGTTCGTACACACTCGGAAGTACCGTCGTGCGACGCCGTGCTCAGGGGCGTTTCGCGCGCCTGGAACGACGGCGACGGAATCGAGTTTGCCCGTTATTTTACAGAGGATGCCGACCTGGTCAACATGCACGGAATGCACGTGCGCGGGCGGCAGGCAATCGCCGGCCTCTATCAAATGTTGTTTCGAAGCGTCTTTGCCGATACCTGCCTGGAGTACGAAGTGAGCGGTCGCCGCGAATTGTGCGCCAACTCCACACTGGTGCATGTGCGCGTAGAGATCAGCGTTCCGCGCGGCCAGATGGTGGGAGATCACCACGCCCAATCGTCGATTGTGCTGCAACAAAATGGCGATGGCTGGGCCATCGCCTCGCTGCAAAACACCATGGTTAGCGGAATGGGCGCTTAGAGCGCCGTCTTCGCATCGCCTCCCCTACGGAAGGGTTTGGCTCATTTCGTAGCGCAACAGCTTGCAATTGCACCCGATGTCCACGGCGCGCGTCTGGCCGTAGTGTTGGGCATCGAGGTGGTTCATTACTTCGCGGACCTCCGCCGCCACCCCCGTGTCCAGAATCCAGAGCGCGGGAACGCCGGGCGATTTCGCGTCCAGGATCTGGCGGTAGCTCAACTCGTGAGGGAAGTAGGGGTAGTTGATGCCGATGGTCCACGCCTGTAGCGGGTGATAATAGGCGATGGTCTCGTCGGGCCGTATGTGCTCCATCATGGAGCGCGTGGTGACGCGCCAGTTGCACTCCGGGGTCATGCCCGTGTCCAGATAGGGATATCCGCGGTAGAAGTCCATCTGCCTGGCGCCGGCGCCGGCGGCAAGCAGGAAGACGGCAGCGGCGGCAGCCTTCCACACG
>JBDTPR010000815.1:0-2828 GCA_039932635.1 Candidatus Solibacter sp. | reverse complement strand
CACACCGGCTACACCAGCGTCACCTGGGCGTTTTAACGTTGCCGCGCGCGGCCCCAATCAGAGCCGCGACCGTTAGGGAGCGGTCGCTTCAGACTCAGCGGTAACTCGGAATGAGCTCTACCCCGTGCAGTGCGCGATTGGGCTGTACCATGGAATGGTATCCACCAAACCCATGGCCAATCTACTGAAGCATCTCGAGCCCACGTCGTTGTGGCGCCATTTTGAAGCGCTCTCGGCAATCCCGCGCGCTTCGGGCAACGAAGAGGCCGCGCGCCAATATGTGCTGGCGCAAGCCGCGCGCCTGGGCTTGGAGACAGTCAGCGACACGGTGGGCAACATTGTGGTGCGCAAGCCGGCGCGCCCCGGACGCAAGTCTGCGATCCCCGCCGTCCTGCAGGGTCACCTGGACATGGTCTGCGAGAAAAACGAAGGCACCGCGCACAATTTCGATACCGACGCGATCCGCCTGGTGATCGATGGCGACTGGCTGAAAGCCGACGGCACCACTCTCGGCGCCGATAACGGCGTGGGCGCGGCCGCCGCGCTCGCGGTCATGGATAGCGACGATGTGGCGCACGGTCCGCTGGAGTTTCTCTTCACTGTGGACGAAGAGAGCGGGCTGACCGGCGCGTCGGAATTCCCGGGCGGACTGCTTCGCGCGAAGTACTTTCTCAATTTGGACGGCGAGGAAGAGGGCACGCTCTGCATCGGCTGCGCGGGTGGCCTGAATACGGTGGCGCGGCGCGAAGTTTCCTGGCAACCGGCGGGCGTAGGCGACACCTGGCGAATCAAGGTCGCGGGATTGCAGGGCGGCCACTCAGGGATCGATATCCATCGCGGCCGCGGCAATGCGATTCGCATTCTCGGCCGTCTGCTGAAGACGCTAATGCGCAACACTCCTGTGGGATTGGGCGCGCTCGAAGGCGGCAGCAAGCGCAATGCGATTCCGCGCGAGGCCTCGGCAACCATCGTGGTGGAGCCCGTGTATGCCGCCAATGTGCGCGAGGTTGCCGGCGCGATCGAGGAGGCGGTGCGCAGCGAGTTGGGCGCGTTCGATACCGGACTGCGGATCACAGTGGAAACGGCCCAGCGCCCGGAAATGGTGATCGGCGAGAGCGACGCGGCCTCGCTGGCCGCACTCCTCGAGTGCCAGCATCATGGCGTGATCGCGATGAGTCCCGATATCGCGGGCCTGGTGCAGACGTCCACCAATCTGGCTACGGTGGCGGTGAAGGGCGAGGCCGTCGAGGTCGCGACCACGCAGCGCAGCGCGATCTCGAGCAGCAAGCTCTCGGCAGGCGCGATGGTCACGGACGTGTTCCGCATGGCGGGCTACGAAGTGGAGCACACGGGCGGGTACCCGGGCTGGAAGCCGGAGCCGGGCAGCGACATCGTTCGACTGTCGAAGGCGGTGCATCAGGAGACGCTGGGCACCGTGCCGGAGTTGGCGGCGATGCACGCGGGGCTGGAATGCGGAGTGATCGGCGAAAAATATCCGGGAATGCAGATGATCGCGTTCGGACCGCACATCGTGGATGTACATAGTCCGAGCGAGAAGATCAAAATCTCATCGGTGCCGCCGTTCTGGAAGTTTCTCACCACCCTGCTGGAACGCCTGTAGCGCGGTCCCCGCGCGTTGCTTCCGCGAGCCCCAATCTGAGCCGCGACCGTTAGGGAGCGAGGCGAGTATTGTTCGCCCATCCTAACCCTGCTTCGCTTCCAATTCGGCCCATCGGGCGTACAGAGTGTGCACCAATTCTTCGGCAGGCTCCAGGCGCGCGTAGCAGGCTTGCAGCCGCGGCCCGTCCGATACGACTTCCGGCGAGTGCATTTCCACCTTTATGGATTCCACCTGCTGCTCGGCTTCCATAATCCTAGCTTCCATCTGCTCCCACTCTCTCGCTTCCATATACGAGAGCTTCTTTTTCGCGGGCTGCGCTGCAGCCTTCGGCGACGCAGGTTCCTTGACAGCCTTGGCGGGCTCTTCGTTCTTCGCCTGTTCCCATTGCCAGTAGTCCGCGTACATCTGCGCAGTACCTTTGCCATCGAGACCCAGCACCGTGGTGGAAACGCGATCCAGCAGGTAGCGGTCGTGGGTCACCAGGACCAGGGCGCCGGGGAATTCAGTCAGGCTGTCTTCCAGAACTTCCAGCGTCGGGATATCCAAATCATTGGTAGGCTCGTCGAGCAGCAGAAGGTCGGCGGGCTGCAGCATCAGCCGCGCGATCAGGACCCTAGCCTGCTCGCCTCCGGAGAGGCTAGACATGGGCCTGTCGAGCTGCGTGGAATCGAATAGGAAGCGCTTTGCCCACCCGGCCACGTGGATGAGGCGATCCTGGAAGATGACGGTATCGCCGTGCGCGCCGAGTCCCTGGCGGAGAGTCTGTTCGCGGTCGAGCTGTTCGCGTGCCTGGTCGAAATAAACGATGCGCAGTGCCGGGGCAGTTTCCACGCTGCCGGAATCCACTCCGATTTCTCCCGCAAGGATGCGCAGCAGCGTAGTCTTGCCCGTGCCGTTGAGTCCCAGCAAACCCAGACGGGTGCCGGGCGAGAGTGTGAAGCTGAGATCTTTGAACAGCGTGCGTCCGCCCAACTCCTTCGTGATGTTCTCCACCGAAAGCAGGCGCTTGCTGCGGCGATCCGTGGCCGTGAAATCGATCTGCGTAGTGCCCTTGGCGGTGCGCGTTTCCAAATCGTCCAACTCGCGCATCAGGCGGCCCGCGTTATCGATGCGCGCCTTGGATTTTCCGGTGCGAGCCTTGGCGCCGCGGCGCAGCCATTCCACCTCTCGCTTCACTCGATTGGCGAGCGCTTCCTGCCGGTTCGCC
>JBDTPR010000814.1:0-2856 GCA_039932635.1 Candidatus Solibacter sp. | reverse complement strand
GCAAGCACGGGTCTGTGCGGGGGGTGGCTGGCAACGGCCATCCCTACCGCGACGTGTTGACCTTCGCTCCCTGACGGTCGCGGCTCTGACAGAGGGGACGGCCTTACTCCCGGAAGCCCGCTCCGCCGCCGGAGCTCTTAGGCTCGGTGATCTGATAGCCCGCGGGAGCCTGGAATAGATAAGCGCCCGGCTCGCCGAGACGAATATTCGTCATACGGAAACTCTCGTCGCCGGTCCGAGGATCGCTGCGTTTGGTGCTGACCATCGTCTGCAACTCTTCGGAGTACCACGACTCATTGGTAATCGAAATCGGACGGTCGTTGCCGATCGTGCCCGCGGGAATTGTGGAGACTTCGCGCATGCCCTCGGCCTTGACGCCTTCCACAACCTGCTTGCCCAGCGATTCGCCATTGCCGGTCCGCCGCACCATCATGCGCTGTGCGGGCATCGCCATCGTCATGCCACCCACCCCAACGCCGCCGCCGACCCGGACGCCCGCCGTCCCGCCCATCGAACCCGAGGCGGTCGCGGTGGAATGCCCCACGCCATCCAAGACGATCTCCTGCCGTTCATAAGTGAAGCTCTGCGTAGATCCGCTCGCCTTGGCCTTCGCCATCGCTTCGGCCACTGCCTTCTCGTCCATCGGCACGCCGTTCACGGTAATGGTCGCCGGACCGTCCGTGCTGGTGTGAATCGAAAATGTCGAGGGGCCCTCGCCGCTCATCGACACGCCGTGCCCAGCCGCAGTGTCACTGCGCAGGAACATGAAGTTGCCCTGCGCCATGGCGAGCTTCTGCCCGGTCATCGTCTTGGGATTCAGCAGGTAGGTGACGTTCGCCACCGGGTCTGTGATGGTGATACTGTCCGGACTCTCGCGCCGCGTGCGTCCCTCATTGTCGCGATACACCTGCGTGCGGTTCTCGCGGTGGATGCGCGTCCCGTCCGCCAGCATCTGATTGCTCTCGGAGACTTCCTCGGCGGAGTAAGGCGCGTTCTTCACGGTCATTCCGCGCACCGCGCCGATGGTCTTCATCTGCACGATACTAGCTTCGGCTTCCGCCTTCAGTTTCTTGGCCATCGCTTCCGGCTCCTGCGCGCTCGCCCAAAACGCCAGCAGCGAGCCGGCAGCCGCCATGTGTACCAGTTTGTTCACGTGTCTTCTCCTTATGAATCGATTAATAGCGTTGAACTGCATTGACCAGGCGGAACGCGTGCGCGCGCCCGTCGGGTCCGAAAACTACGTCGGCCTGCACATTGCCGGGTTTCACATCCACCCGCATAATGACGCCGGATTCGAAGGGCTCGTTGTCCAGCGCAATGAAGTACTCCCGGTCCGGAACCGCCTTGCGGGCCTTCCGTACGCGCCGTGGCGCGGGCTCATCGACCGATTCGGGGACCAGCGCCAATTCGGCGGGGGTCGCTTGCGGTGCGATGGCCGGCGTCACCGGCGCAGGACGAATTGCCGCCACCTGCGGCGCCGGCTTGGGCATCAGATACACTGCCGCCGCCAGTCCCGCGGCCAATGCCACCGCCAGGCCAACCCAGGCGTGCTGCTGCGGCTTTACCGTTACCACGACGGGACGCGCGGGCAGGCGAATGCTCGCACCTTCCCACTCGGGCAGCAGGTCCATCAATGCCGATACATGCGCCGCCCGCCCCGCCAACTCGGTGCAAAGGCAGTCGCAAGCAGTGCACTCCCCCAGATGCGCCGCCACCTGTTGCATATCTCCGGTGGACAGTTCGCGATCCAGGTAGGCCCGGAGTTCGCCTTCCGACCAACACTTCGTCATACATGTTCTCCGTAACGTGCGCGAAACCTGCGCTCGAAATCCGCTTCCGCCCGGGCCAGCAGGGTGCCCACGGACGTCGCCTCAATCCCCAGTGTGCCGGCCAGTTCGCGATACGCCAGGCCGCTGGCGCGCAGCAGCAATAATTGGGCGTCGCGCGGCTTGAGCGATTCCAATACCGCCCGCACCCGCCCCCGGCGTTCCTCGGCCAGCATATCGTCGAGCGCGCTGGGCGCCCCGGCGATGTGAAACCCTTCCGCGGCCGCCGCTTCTTCCCGCTTGCGGCGGCGCGAATTCATGCGCAGCGCGTCGAAACCGGCATTCGTGGCCACTTTGTAGATCCACGCGGTGAGGTCTTCGCGGCTCTCCAGAAGTCCCGGGCGCTGCGACAACTTGTGAAAAACGTCCGACGCGATCTCTTCCGAATGGGCCCGATCGCCCGTCAACCGCGTCAGCATGCTGACAATCCGCCCGTAATGCTCGCGAAACAGCGCCTCCACCGACACAGCTAGACGCCGGTCGCCCAGCGTCCCGGCTCCGGCCGGGTTAAGCGCGATTTCCTCAGGCTGCACACCCGTTAATACGTCGTCCACCCCCAAATTGTGACAGGATTTTGCGCGCCGGAGGCGCCCTTATTGCACCAGTCCGATTCCGGCGCCCCCCGCTTCGTCGCTCGCGAGGTGGCGTTTCTTGTATTTCTTGCCGCTGCCGCACCAGCAGGGTTCGTTGCGCCCGAGTTTCGCCGGCGGCGGCGGAGGTTCCTCGAAGAAGGCGTCGTCTTCGTCCTCTTAATCGCCTTTTCCACGCTCACACGTCACAATGGGACTTATGATTTCCTGCCGTAATCTGACGCGCCGCTTCGGGGATTTCACCGCCGTGAACGGACTCAACCTGGAAGTTGCCGCCGGAGGCATCTGCGCCTTCCTCGGACCCAACGGGGCGGGGAAGTCCACCACCATCCGCATGCTCACCGGCCTCATCCAGGCCGACAGCGGCTCCATCGAGATCCTCGGGCTCAAACTTCCCGAAAACGAACTCGAGATCAAACGGAGAATCGGCCTCGTGCCCG
>JBDTPR010000813.1:0-2866 GCA_039932635.1 Candidatus Solibacter sp. | reverse complement strand
CGAAATTGGCTTCGTTCGCCCACCCTCCTCCGAGCCCAATCCGGAGCCGGACGCTAATTACACAGGCCCGGAGGCGTCATCTAAAGTAGGATGAGCCTGATAGGATGAAATCGCTAATGGCTGCCCCCATACCACCGGCCGAACTCTCCGTGAAGGATCTGGAGCAGATCTTTCGCGAGAATCATGCCCTTGTCTTCCGAGCGGCATATCGCATCACGGCCAACGCCGGAGATGCCGAAGACGTCCTCCAAACCGTCTTCCTGCGCATGTTGAAACGCGAGCCCGATGCCGAGCCCATCACCAACTTGCCCAGCTTCCTCCACCGCGCCGCCGTCAACGCCGCGCTGGACCTGGTGCGCTCCCGTCAGAACATCCGTAATATCCCGCTCGATGAACTCGAGCCCGTGCTCGCCGAGCCTGCCGCCCGCAACCCCGAGCGCGTTCACAATTCCACCGAGATTCGCGATTGGCTGCGCGGCGCCCTCGCCCGCCTCAATCCGCGAATCGCACAAATGTTCGCCCTCCGCTTCTTTGAGGGCAAGGATAATCCGGAGATCGCGCGCATGCTCAACACCACACCCGGTACCGTGGCCGTGACACTCTCGCGCACCCGGGACCGTTTACAGAAGGAATATCAAGCGTACATGGGAGGCGTGGCATGAACACCGAATACAACCCCCTCGAACCCGTAATGGACCCCGAACTGGAAGCAGCTATGCTCGAAATCCGCGATGACAGCGTCGACCCGGCCGTAATCGAAGCCGCCGCCGCCCGCGTGTGGGCCAACCTGGCCGCCCAATGCCATGCCCCCATGCACTCCTGCGCCGATTACCAGGCCCTCATCCCAGATTTCAAAGCCGGCAAGCTGCCCGAGGCCCGCGCCCTCCTGGTCAAAGACCACCTCCACGAATGCGTCGCCTGCCGACGCGTTTATGAAGGCCGCATCGTCGCCATGCCCGCGCCCGCCGCGCCGCGCCGCGTCAATCACACCGTGCGCTGGGCCGTAGCCGCCACCGTACTGGCCACCGCCGGCCTCTCCGTCTGGTTCGCCTACGATCAGTACGGCAACCGCACCGGACGCGCCGTCGTGCAGGCCGTCAACGGCACCCTCTACGAAATTCTGCCCACCGGAATCCAGGTCCTGGCCGCCGGACAGGAACTCCCCGACGGCATCGAAGTCCGCACCTCCAAAGATTCCGACGCCATGCTGAAACTCAAGGATGGCAGCGTCGTCGAACTCCGCGAGCGCTCCGGCTTCTCCACCACGCAAACCGCCAAAGATCTCACCATCCGCCTCGATCGCGGCAGCATCATCGTGCAAGCCGCCAAACGCAGCTCCGGCCACCTCTACGTAGCCACTGCCGATGCCCGCGTGGCCGTCACCGGCACCGTCTTCAGCGTCACCTCCGGCGTCAAAGGCTCCCGCGTCTCCGTGGTCGAAGGCGAGGTTCACGTCTCCCAGGACGGCAAGGACAAAGTCCTGCACCCCGGCGATCAGACCGTCACCAGCCCCAACCTCGATCCCACTACCGTTAAGGAAGACATCGTGTGGAGCCGTAACCGCGAGAAGCTCTACCAGCAGCTCGAAAGCCTGCAGGCCAAGCTCGCCGCCATTCAGATGCCGGACCTGCGCTACTCCAGCAAACTGCTCGGCCGGCTGCCCGCCACCACCGTCTTCTTCGCCAGCATTCCGAACCTCGCGTCTTACCTCGGGCAGACGCAGGAAGTCTTCAATCAGAAGCTCTCCGAGAGCCCTGAACTGCGTGCCTGGTGGAATAGCCATGCGTCCAACATCGGCCCCATCATCGACAAGTTGCGCGCCGCCAGCGAATATCTGGGCGACGAAATCGTCATCACCGGCTTCACTTCCGGCGACAAGAACTACAGCCTCCCCGTTTTCTTCGCGGAGACCAAGCGCCCCGGCTTTACGGCCTTCGTGAAGTCGCAGCAACTCCCCGCCGGTATCGCCGTGGAAGAGCGCAATGGACTGGTCGCGTTCGGTCCCAAGGAGGCGCTAGCCGCTTTCGCCGCCACCCTGGACACGCCGTCTTCGGGCTTTGAAAAGACGCCCTTCTACACCCGTATCCAAGAGAGCTACCGCAATGGCGCGGGCATCGTGCTCGCCGCCGATCTCGCTGGTCTCGGCGCTCACCAGGCCGTCGCCATCTCCGGCGGCGCACGCTACTTCATCGCCGAACATAAGCAGGTCAACAATCAGACCGAAACCCGCGCCGCCATCGGCTTCGACGGACCCCGTACCGGCATGGCCGCCTGGCTCGCCGAACCGTCCCCCATGGGCACGCTTGAATACGTCTCGGCCGAGGCCACCATCGTCACCGCCTTCGTGGTCAAGAGTCCTACCGCCATCGTCGATGGCCTGGTCGATCTGCAAAGCGGCGGCGCCTCCGGTTCCGGCCAGAAGTCGTTGGCCGAGGTAAAGGCAACCACCGGCGTCGATGTGCGTAACGATCTCGCCATGGCCCTGGGCAGCGAGTTCTCGCTCTCGCTCGATGGCTCCGCCATCCCCGTGCCATCCTGGAAACTCGTCACCGAGGTCTATGACCCCGCGAAGCTGCAGGCCGCCCTCCAGAAGTTCGCCGAAGCTTACAGCCGCGAAACCGTCAAGCGCGGCAACCCGCCCCTGCGCACCTCGCAGGAAGTGGTCGATGGACGCACCTTCTACATGATCGCCGGCGGCGATGGCAGCCCACTCACCGAAGCCCACTACACCTTCGCCGATGGCTACATGATCGCCGCGCCTTCGCGCGTCCTGCTCACCAAAGCCCTCGCGGTCAAGGTCAGCCGCGCCTCCATCACGCATTCGCCAAACTTCATCGCGCTCCTGCCGCGCGATCACTACAACAAC
>JBDTPR010000812.1:0-2868 GCA_039932635.1 Candidatus Solibacter sp. | reverse complement strand
ACAACGATCCGTCGAGGCGCGCTGAGCTCCGGCAGGTTCTCGCGGAGCGTGCCGGCCAGGGGGCCGTCGGACGTGCGCACGGTTAACTTGACCTCGCCCGCCCGCTCCGACAGGCGCACTTCGACGCGCCTGTCGTCGCCGGTCACCTCGAACTTCACATCGCGGACCGCACCCGGCTTCGGCGTATCCAGCTTCGCCTCGGGCTCCAGTGTTGCCGGCGACTTGGTCTCGATTTGCTCCGCGGTTTCGGACCGCGCCGGCACCGTCTCTACCTTTGGAGCGGTGCTGACGATCGTGTGGTTTTGGACTTTCAGCGCGGACTGCGGCGCGTCGGGAGCCGGTGCATGTTCGGCCGCGGCCGGGCGGTGATCTTTGCTGTCCCGTGCCATATTCCGCTCAGGATCGGCCGGCACATCCGGGCGCCTGGCTGCTTTGGTCCCCGGTGCGGCCTCGGGAGCCTCGATGGCTTCTGTCGCGGGCAGTTCCCGGCGCGCCGTCGCCTGCCTGGGAGCGGCGGCCGTTTCGTCGAGGGGCGTTGCGCGAACGTTGCCCTCCCCTGAAGCAGTTTCGGTCAGCGGACTATCGCCCATGGAGGGCGCTGCCATCGCGTCCCGTTGGCCCGGAGCGTTGGAGGCGGATTCTTCCTGATTGCCGGGTGCCGGCATCCGCACCGAAAAGGCAACCTCGCCGCGATCACGCGTTCCGGCTCCAACCAGGCGTACCTGCGGTACCGCTCGTTGCGCCGTATCCCCCGCCCGACGATCCATAAAGGCCGCGGCGGATGTCGAGGCGGTGCTCTCGGGCAACCCGACTGGCTCTACCGACAGCGGATTGGGCGGTGCGACCGCTTCCACGCTTCTCGGCATCTGCCCGCTCAGAGCGAGCACCTGCGCCATTACGCTGGCAGCCGACTTCCGGACGGGCGACGGGGCCAACGACGCAGTCCCCCCGCGCCGGGCTGACGGCTCTGCGAGGGGCTTCATCGTTGCGGTGTAGTCAGTCTGCAAAGGTGCGGGCGGCCGCGGTGCCGGTGCGGGGACGGTGGGGTCTTCGAGGGGCGGCGTTACCGGGCGATCTGCCAGGGGAACTTGTGGCGGAGAATCCGGTAGTTCGCTCTTGCCTTCTGTGGTCTGCGAGGTCTTAGTGGTTACCGGCTTGGCGCGTAGGGAAGGCCTCGGAGTGGAGCTTTCGGGCGGTAGTTGGTCATCGACCCGCGTCGAAGCGCACGGAGCCAGTGGTGCGGGCGCCGGGGCAGCGGTAAATGCGGGAGGAGTGCTCGTAACCCGTGGCGGCGCGTCGGCAGTCCGAGGCGCGGGATTGTGGGTTCCGATCTCCAGCGGCGATGCCGCAGCCGGCGCGGCCTCTGCGAGCAGCGATTCTGCGGACGCAGGTGGTGGTACTGCCACAAAATTTGGAGTGGCTCGTTCAGCGGGTGCTCCGATTTCTATCGCTGCCGTCACGCGCGGCGTGGTGGGTTCTGACTGGATGTCGGTGGCATGTAAATGCGGGGCTTCCGGCAAATCTGACGGCTGATCGGCGTGCCCGATCGTGGTAGGTAGCGAGACGACTCCTGCGTTATTGTGCACCACACTGTCACCCGCGTCGCCGCCGTTTTCGGGCACGGGCAAGGTGACCGGGGGTGCTGCAGCAACCAACGGTGGAGCCAGTTCCACGGCAATCTGCGCTGGAGGCGCCGTAGCGGGCAAAGGCGCCGATTCCGCGAGCAACGGCAAATTCCCATTGGCCGGCGCAGTTTCGCTGGTATCGTTTTCAAAGACCGCGGCTGATGCTGCAGCAGCGCGCGGCGGTGCAGGGTCCACGGGTAACCGCGGATTCCAGGTCGCAGCCGAAGCGTCGCTGCTCCCCACTTCAAGCACGATGGGCGGTACCTGAATCTGTATCGGCGCATTCGCAGGAGGTACGATCAACGGAACCGTAACCGTCGCGGCGATGAGGGGGATGTCGTCTTCCGGTGGAGTGGTGATCTTCCTGCCAGAGTTCGCCGAACCAGGTAGTTCCGTCTCACCGGATTCCTCCGCGGGCGCAGCGGACTCTCCGGTATCTTTAGCTGCCGCATGCCCGACCGTCAGTGTTGGGACTTCGTCCTGCGCGGCGGGGATCTGCCCTGTGATGACTTCCTCACTCTGCGCCGAGCCGCACCACAGACCTTTCAATTCCTCGGTCAGTCCCGCCAGCAAGTCCGCGAACTGAGCGTCTGCAGGCGCTTCATCCGTGCCAGCGGACGCCTGAGCGCGGCCCGCCTCCTGCAAACCCGAAGGGGCATACTGAGCGAGCGGCGAAACAAGGTTGACGATTGCACCCACGCCCGGACAAATGCAGCTCGAAGGCCAAAGCCCGCCCCCACATTTTCAAGCAGTTGCCCTTTGGCGACACGCCACGATTTTGTCGATCCCGTCCCCTGCGCCAAATTCTTGCCGCAACTCACACCCCGCCCTACCCATCTCTTCGGCACAACTTTCTGTCTTTTGAGAAGGTTGCCATTCACCCCCCACTTGGCCCTCTTCGTGCTTTCACTCTACGCGTATGGACCCGATCACAGCCATCGCGGCAAGTGGACTCCGCGCCCGCATGGAGTCGCTCGACCTGCTGGCCAACAACATCGCTAACGCTTCCACCGGCGGCTACAAGGCCGACCGCGAGTTCTACAGTCTGTACGTTGCGCCCGAAGCCGATGGCTACACTACCATGCCGCTGATCGAACGTCCCTGGGTGGACCATGCGCAAGGTACGCTCCACGCTACAGGCAATCCGCTGGACGTGGCGCTCTCGGGCCAAGGCTTCTTTGCGGTAAACGGACCCAGTGGTCCTTTATATACGCGCAACGGCAATTTCCGGGTGGCCGCCGAC
>JBDTPR010000811.1:0-2869 GCA_039932635.1 Candidatus Solibacter sp. | reverse complement strand
GCGGCGTTGAAATTGCGCCCGCCCAGCAGTTTGATTCCCAGCGTGGAAAAATAGTTGGGATCGACAACGGTATGGGCAACCGTTGTGGTCTTCAATGCCGCCGGAAGTTGCGCCGGGACGTCCGTGGCGCCAAGCAAAGGCAAATCGCCCGCCAGCGACACCGATTCCACTCCCGGTATGGCGGCAATCCGATCGCGCAGGGTCTGGTAAAAAGGCTTTCCCGTTTTCTCCGAGTAGCCTTCGGCATCCAGGTAGAGTGTGGCTGCGAGCAGATTGCGCGCCGAGAATCCCAAATCGATGTGGCGCAGGTTGTAGAGGCTGCGCTGGCAGAGGCCCATGCCGATCATCACAAGCGTGCAGGTGGCGACTTCGACGATGACCAGCGCGCTGCGGCGCACATTTCTGTGCGTGCCGCCCACTGCCATCCCGCCGCCCAGCATGGACGCTAGATGCGGAGAGGACGCGTAGAGAGCCGGCGCCAGTCCTGTGGCCAGCGTGGCGAGCAGGACGAGCAGCAGCGTCATCGCCGCTACCGTCAGGTCGAGCCGGAGGTTCAGGCCAACCGAAAATGCGCCGAACATCGGAAAGGAAAAACTCAAGTCTGAATAAAGCGCGAGGGCCGCGGCCGCAAGAGCGAATCCCAATACGCCGGCCGTCATGGAGAGCAGCGCGCTCTCCTGCAACGACTCGCGAAGCAGACGCCGGCGTGAGGCGCCGAGTGCCAATTTGATGGCCGCTTCCTGGCGTCGCGCGACGGCGATGGCGAGCAGCAGATTCGCGACATTCGCGCATGCGATCAGCAGTACTAACAGGGACAGCGCCATCAGGATCGCGGTCATCAACTCTGCCGTGGCCAACCCATCCGGCGGCAGCAGGCTGGCGCGCGCCACCACAGCCGAACGGCCCTTATCATCCTGCGGATAAGCCGCCGCAAGCTGGTTCGACAGCCCCTCCATTTCCGCCTGCGCCTGGCTTCGGCTGACTCCTGGTTTCAAGCGGGCCGTGAGGAATAAGCGCCGCGCGCCGCGCTGTTCCCACGACGCCTGGTTGTCCGCCTGCGAGAGCGTCACAAAGAGATCGCCGTTCAACCCATAAAAGGAGCCGGTAAAACTGCGAGGAGTAACCCCGATGATGGTGTTGCCCGCAAGCACCTTCCCCACGATTTTCGGATCTGAGCCCAATCTCTTCCAACACGCATACGTCATCACCGCGAGGTGAGTGTCGGCCGCGCTGTCGGCCGGCGAGAAGAAGCGTCCCAGGTGCGGCTGAATTGCCATCACCGCGAAATAGTTGTCGGAGACCGGCCGTGCCAGGACCTTGATATTGCGCCCTTCATACTGAAAATCGTCGAGCAGCGAAATCGAATTCGGAGCAGCCGCAATATCGGTGAAAACGTGATTGTTCGCCCGGTAATCCCGGTAATCGGGAAAGGATATCTGCTCCACCGGATTGCCGGCAGAGCGGGAATAAATCGTTACCAGGCGGTCGGGTGCCGGAGCCGACGGCAGCAGGAGCAGGGTCGTGTTGGAGACGCTAAGGCAAATCACGCCGAGAGCCATAGCGATCGCCAGCGAAGCTACGGCAATGGAGGCGGGTTTCCAATGGCGTCGCAGAGTGCGTACGGTGTGCATGGCGGGTTGATGGCTAGCATACCGTATGCCAGTCGGGCGCGAATCGCAATGCAAGCAGTTGGCTGCGGCGATGGCGTGACATGGCGGCACTGCTGTGCGCGCAGTGCCACGCTGCGATCACGGCAGTATCCGCGTTGCAGCGTGACCTTCGCGTCACCCTGAGCAGCCAACGTTTACCAATACAGTTTCAGCCCGCCCTGCATCTGCCGCGGAGTATTGGCCTGGCTGGAAATCACGCCAAAAGTCGCGCTATTGAGGCTGGCCTGCGGGCCGCCGAACACCACGCGGTTGAAGACGTTGAACGCTTCGGCGCGGAAGTCCACCCGCAACCTCTCGGTGGCCTTGAAGGTCTTGGCTACGCTGACGTTCTCGTTCAAGTTGGGGAACAGGCGCACCTTGGTGTTCCTGCGCGGCGCGTTGCCGAGGATCCCCACGGGCTGCACCGGGAAGACGGACGCGTCGAGAAACTTATCCTTCGCCGGGTCGAAGTCCGAGCCCGAAACCGGTGCGCGCCAATCGTACGTGGTGACCATTGGGCGATTCGTGCCATTGAAAATCGGCAGCGTGCCGTTGGCCGTGACGCCCACCGGGTAGCCGCTGTTGTAGATCTGGATCGCGCTGACGCGCCAGCCGCCGACGATCGCATTCGAAATGCCGCCGCCCGTGAGCCAGCGCTGGCCGCGGCCGAAGGGTAATTGGTATACGGTGCTGAGCTTCACCGTATGGGTCTGGTCGAACGCGCCCACCGAGCGCTCCAGCGTGCGATTGCCGGCGTCGAGCGATCCGCCGCTGCCGCTGAAGCTATCCGCATTAGTGATGATCTTGGAGAAGCCATAGCTGCCCTGGAAAGTCAGCGAACTCGCCATGCGGTGAGTCACCTTGAGGATTCCCGCATGATAGGTGGAGTGACCGGTGCGGTCGCCGCCGCCGGCCGCCGCGTCCACCGTCAGGAACTGCGGGAAGGCGCGCAGCGATTGGCTGACCGTCTGCGAGCGCTGCACCGCCGGGTTGGTGAAGTTCGCATAAGGCGGCTTGAAGCCGGCCGCCACCGCGGCTGCCGAGCTGATGTTGGAATTCAGCAGGCTGATCGCCTGCGTCGTCCCGTACTTCGCGATCAGGCCGTCCACCACTTGCATCGACACCTGATTGATGTTCATCAGTCCGGCATTGAGGCGCGAGCCGGTCACGCCGTTGTAATCCGCTTCGATGGTGAGGTGCTTGCGCACTTCGCGCTGGAT
>JBDTPR010000810.1:0-2877 GCA_039932635.1 Candidatus Solibacter sp. | reverse complement strand
GGGTAGCGAAACGCTGCTGGCCCGCGAGGTGCGTGACATCGTCGCCACCCGGGCCACGGACCTAACCTTGAAACTACTGGCTTCGGTGGACGAAGAGGCCGGCACACTGACACGCCTTGGCGACGAAGCCGGCGTGATCAACATGCTGGATGCCGAAGGCCTGGGGGATTCGCGAGCCGCCATTCTCGCCGGCAACCCGGAATCGAGCCGCAAGGCGCTGGAACTGCTGGGCGATCCGCCCGACGCCGCGGTGATCGACCTCACCTATGTAGCGGAGGAACGGCCCGACGCCAGGCTGCGCGCGCCACAGGTGGAAACCGAACTGCTGGACGATCCGGCTGATATCGCGGTGCATGTGATCGCGCATCCCGCGGCGATTGCGCTGGCGCTATTCTTGCGCCGTCTGCATGCCAACGATGAGATTCGCCGCTCGGTGATCCAGGTATTCGCGCCGGCGAGCGAACTCGGCGCCACCGGGGTGCACGAATTGCAGCAACAGACGGTGAGCCTGCTCTCTTTCAAGAGCATGCCGAAGGACGTGTTCGACGCGCAGTTGAGCTTCAATCTGCTGGCGCGTTATGGGGCGGAGGCTCCGGTTGCACTGGAGGAAGCCGAACTGCGGATCGAGCGCCATCTGGCGACGCTGCTGGCGCTGCCGGGCGATGGCGAAGGCGCGCCCATGCCCTCGCTGCGGCTGATTCAGGCTCCGGTATTTCACGGCTACAGCTTCTCGGCGTGGGTGGAATTCGAGAATTCGCCCGATGTCGAGGCGGTGGAGGCATCGCTTTCGATGGACGCGATCGATGTGCGCGGCGGCGATTTCGAGCCGCCGACGAATGTCGGGCAGGCGGGAATGGGCGGCATCTCGGTGGGCGCGATCACGCCCGACCGGAACAATCCCGATGCGGTGTGGCTCTGGTTCGTGGCGGACAATGTACGGCTAGCGGCGGAGAATGCCGTTGCCGTGGCGCAGCAACTGGTGTGAGTGGGGCGATGACGAATCAACGGGTTGTCCCCGCCCTGCTGATGGCGCTTACGGCGGGCTGCGGCTATCACGTCGCGGGGCATGGCGACATGATGCCGAAGAACATCAAGACGATCGCCATTCCGGCGTTCGGCAATCTGACCAGCCGGTATAAGCTGGCGCGGCTGCTGCCCGCCGACATCGATAAGGAACTGCTGTCGCGTACCCGGTATAAAGTGGTGGCGGACCCGGCGCAGGCCGATGCCGTGCTGACCGGCACGCTGAATAATTTCGTCGCGTATCCGACGATCTCGGCGGGCGGCAGATCGACCACGGTGGAAGCGGTGGTGACGCTGCAACTCACGCTGACCGATCGTAAGACTGGCGCGGTGCTGTTCTCGCGCAATGGCGTGGAGTATCGCGAACGCTATGAAATTTCGATCGACCCGAAGGCTTATTTCGATGAGAGCGGCACGGCGATGGAACGCTTGAGCAGGAGCGTCTCGCGCTCCGTGGTGTCGGCCATTCTGGAGAATTTCTAAATGACCCCGGCGCAATTTCAGGCACGCATCAAGAAGGGCACAATTCCCCCGGCGACGCTGCTCCTGGGGCCGGAGGCCTACGAGAGGCGGCGGATTAAGGACGCGTTACTGGCCACGGTTCCGGCGGACGCAATCAGCCAACACGACTTGTCGGAACTGACGCTGGCGGAGGTGCTGGACGACGCGCGTGCTCTCTCGTTATTCGCCAGCGAGCGGGTGATATGGGTGGTGAATGCGGAGCTCGCGCTGCCGCGCGGGAAGGCGGCCGCGGAGGATGACGAGGGCGATGGACCGGCGTCGGCGGGCTCTGGCGATGCCGCGCCGCTGGCCGCGTACATGAAGGACCCGACCCCGGGGGTGACCATCGTATTCGAGGCGATTCGCTTCGATTTCGAAGGCGAGGACAAGCGCAAGCAGGAGCGCGTGCGCAAATTTTATGCGGCGATCGGCGATGTGGTGGAGTTGCAGAAGTATACGCCGCAGGACGCGCGCCACGAGGCGGAGAAACTGATCGCGAAGGCCGGTTTCCGCATGGACCCGGCGGCGCTCGATCTGCTGATTGAGGCGCTGGGTGCGGAGATCGCGCGGGTGGCGATGGAGATCGAGAAGCTGTCGCTGTTTGCGGGCGATCGCGTGATTGGAGTGGACGACATCACGGCGCTGGTGCCCGACGCGCGGGCCACTACGATTTTCGCGTTGGTGAATGCGTTGGGACGGCGGGATCGCGCGCGGGCGCTCGGGATTCTGGATACGTTGACTCGCGAGGGCGAATACCTGCCGCTGGCGCTGGCGTTCCTTTCCACGCAATTCCGCATGGCGCTGGTAGCGCGCGAGGCGGGACTCAAGAGCGCGCAGATGATTCAGGGACACTTCTCGCGGCAGGGTATACCGATGTGGGGATCGCGGGCGGAACAGGTTTACCAGACGGTGAGTAAATTCAGCCAGCCGCAGATGGAACGGGCGCTCGAGTTGATCTATAAAGCAGACAAAGGTCTCCGCGACGCGCGGCCGGACGACCGCATCGTGATGGAGACCTTTATTATGGAACTGGTTCGGTAGGGCGGCCCGCTTACGCGGCGAGCGCCTTGACCTTCAAATTCAGTTTGCTCTTATAGCGCGCTGCCGTGTTCTTCTTGATGATGCCGCCCTTGGCGGACCGATCAATGATGGAGAACGTTTTGGGCAGCAGCTCGAGAGCGACTTTGCCATCCTTGGCGATAATTGCGCGACGCATCGCGCGAATCGTGTGCCGCAGGCGCGACTTGTTCCTGCGATTGACTTCTGTGCGCCGTTCTGTCTGTCGCACTCGCTTGAGTGCGGAATATGTATTCGCCATCTTCGATTAAATCAAATCCTTACAGAGTGATCGAG
>JBDTPR010000809.1:0-2884 GCA_039932635.1 Candidatus Solibacter sp. | reverse complement strand
GGTGGGCGATTTCGACGTGGCGGAAGAGTCGGCGCAGGAGGCGTTCGCGGCGGCGGTGGAGCAGTGGCGCGTGGGGGGAATCCCGGATTTTCCGCGCGCGTGGATCATACAAACGGCGCGTCACAAAGCGATCGACCGCTTGAGGTACCGCGTGCGCACCGAGGAAAAGCTCGATTCGTACGCCAAGAGCGGCCTGGTTCGCGAAGTCGTGGAGCCGGACTACGACACCGATGAGATTCCGGACGACCGGCTGCGCCTGATCTTCACGTGCTGCCATCCCGCACTGGCTCCGGAGGCGCAGGTGGCCTTGACCCTGCGCACGCTGTGCGGACTTGAGACGGACGAAATCGCACGCGCCTTCCTGGTGCCGGAGACCACCATGGCGCAGCGCATCGTGCGCGCGAAGCGTAAGATTCGCGACGCCGGAATTCCCTATGCCGTGCCGGAGACAAGCGCCATCGGTGAGCGCCTGGAGGCAGTGCTCACGGTGATCTATCTGGTCTTCAACGAAGGCTACGCGGCGACACGCAGCGGTCCGCTGGTGCGCACGGATTTGTGCGCGGAGGCGATCCGCCTGGGGCGGTTAGTGCGAGCGCTCACCGGTCCGCAACCGCCCGCCGAGGCGACGGCGCTGCTCGCGCTGATGCTGCTGCAGGATGCGCGCAAAGACGCCCGCATGGATGCCGCAGGCGATCTCGTGACGTTGGAGGAACAGGATCGTAGATTGTGGAATCGCGCACAGATTGCCGAAGCATTGCCGATGGTGGAAGAGGCGCTGCGCGGCGGGATCGGCCCGCTGGCGATTCAGGCGGCGATCAGCGCGGTGCACTGCGAGGCGGCACGGGTGGAGGACACGGATTGGGCAGCGATTCTCCGCCTGTACGATTTGTTGCAGCGCGTGCAGCCTTCGCCGGTGGTGAGGTTGAATCGGGCGGTAGCGGTGGCGATGGCGGAGAGTCCGCGGGCCGGGTTGGTGCTTATTGATGAGTTGGCGGCGAGCGGCGAATTGGAAAGCTATCACCTGCTGCACGCGGCGCGCGCGGACCTGCTGCGGAGGATCGGCGAGGCGAGTGAGGCGGCGGAGAGTTACCGTCGGGCGCTGTCGCTGGTCACGAACGATAGTGAGCGGCGCTTCCTGGAACGGCGTCTGAGGGAAGTGGAATTGCCAGTACAATGAAACCCAATGAACCGCCTCGAAGAATTACGCCTACGCCACGCAGCCGCAGAGCAGGGCGGAGGGCCGGAACGCCGCGCCCGGCAGCATAAAGAAGGTAAGCTCAGCGCCCGCGAGCGCATCGAACTGCTGCTGGATGACGGGTCGTTCGAAGAGCTGGATAAGCTGGTCACGCACCGTTGCCGCGATTTCGGCATGGACGAACAGATCGTGCCGGGCGATGGCTTCGTCACCGGGTATGGGCGCGTGGAAGGGCGCCTTGTGTACGTCTTCGCGCAGGATTTCACGGTGTTCGGCGGCTCGCTTTCGGAGTCCAATGCGCAGAAGATCTGCAAGGTGATGGACCTGGCGATGAAGACCGGCGCGCCGGTGATCGGGCTCAACGATTCGGGCGGGGCGCGGATCCAGGAAGGGGTGGTGAGCCTGGCCGGTTACGCGGATATTTTCCTGCGCAACACGCTGGCGAGCGGCGTGGTGCCGCAGATCTCCGCGATCATGGGGCCGTGCGCAGGTGGCGCGGTCTACTCGCCGGCCATCACCGATTTCGTGTTCATGGTGGAGCACACCAGCTACATGTTCGTCACCGGTCCCGACGTCATCAAGACGGTGACGCACGAGGATGTCACCAAGGAAGCGTTGGGCGGGAGCATGACCCACAACTCGGTGAGCGGTGTGGGGCACTTCGTGGCGGCCGACGACGCGGAGTGCTGCCGCATGATCCGCGAGCTGCTGACCTACCTGCCGCAGAACAATCGCGAGGACCCGCCGCGGCGCGCGACCAACGATCCCGCGGACCGAATGGATGCGGCGCTGGACACCGTGGTGCCGGCGGAAAGCAACATGCCGTACGACATCAAGGATGTGATCCATCGCGTGGTGGACGAGGGGGAATTCTTCGAGGTGCACGAGCACTGGGCGAAGAATATCGTGGTGGGGTTCGCGCGCATGGACGGCCGTCCCATCGGCATCGTGGGCAATCAGCCGGCGTTTCTGGCCGGCGTGCTGGATATCAATTCATCGACCAAGGGGGCGCGATTCGTGCGCTTCTGCGACGCCTTCAATATTCCCATTCTCACGTTCGAGGATGTGCCCGGCTTTCTGCCCGGGACGGCGCAGGAATTCGGCGGCATCATACGGCACGGGGCCAAGCTGTTGTACGCCTACGCCGAAGCTACGGTGCCGAAAATCACGGTGATCACTCGTAAAGCGTATGGCGGCGCGTATTGCGTGATGGGGTCGAAGCATTTGCGCACCGACATCAACCTGGCCTGGCCGACGGCGGAGATCGCGGTGATGGGCCCGGAGGGCGCGGTGAATATCGTCTACCGGCGCGAGTTGAGCGCGGCCCAGGATCAGGCCGAAGTGCGGCGGCAAAAGGTGGAAGAGTTCCGCGAGCGGTTCGCGAATCCCTTCGTGGCGGCGGAGCGCGGGTATGTGGACGACGTGATCGAACCGCACGAAACCCGGCCGCGCGTAATCGCGGCGCTGCGCATGCTGGAAAACAAGGTCGATACGATGCCGCGCAAGAAGCACGGCAACATTCCTCTATAACCGAGCGGTCACTCGTGCTGGAGGAAGGTGCCCTTGTCCAGCTCTTCGAAGGCCTGCCTGAGCTGGTCCTGAGTGTTCATCACGATCGGACCGTACCAGGCGACAGGCTCTTCCAGCGGCTTGCCGGAGACCAGCAGAAAGCGGATGCCATCCTCGCCG
>JBDTPR010000808.1:0-2891 GCA_039932635.1 Candidatus Solibacter sp. | reverse complement strand
TGATCACATCGCCGCTCATGGCATCGACTACAGTCCACAACGGACCCTCGAGTTGCGGCACATAGAGCAGCTTGCCGTCGGGCGAAATCGCCATGCGGTCACAGCCGCCTTCGTAGCTCTTGTCCCAGATGCGCTTCCCCGACACCGCGTCAATCGCGATCATACGGTCCAGGCTGGTGACGTAGACCCGCCCCGTCTTCGCGCTCGCCGCGATCCCCTTGACGTTCTGCGGCTTCTTGCCCGCAACCACATCCCAGGTGGGAATCCGGCGCACAAACTTATAGGCGTGGTCGATATCGAAGACCAATATGCCGACGCCGCCATGCTCCTCGTAATTGCGTATGCCGGGTTCGGCAACGTACAGAAGGTGTTGGGCGGACAGCAGGGAAACCGCGGATAGGGCGAGTGCTAGAAGACGCATGGCTAGCCGCCATCATATAACAGACGCGGCCGCGCCAAGGGGTCTGCGAACCTACGCGGGAACCACCGCGATTCCGGCGCCGGCGAACGCGGCCTCCACTTCGGCGGGGCGCAGGCGCGTGGCATCGTATTCCACCGTCAGCCCCTCCAAATCGGGCGACACTTTGATCTTCTGGATGCCGTACTTGCTGTTCACCAGCGCGATTCCCGCCAGCGCCGCGTCATCCAGCGGCTTCTGCGCGCGGAACCGGATCTGCACCTTCGTCATATGTATCTAAGATATCAGTGCGCCGCCACGGCGAGATAGTTGCCGTAACCCACCACCATGGTCGATAACAACAGCACGCCGAGGCTCACCGCCAGCCACCGCTTGGTGCGCGCGCTCGAACCGCGCCATTCGTGCAGCGCAATTCCCCACAGACTGCTGAATATGATGATGCTCGCCATGTGCAGCGTCCAACTGGAAAACTTGTACGTGCCCATCTGAGTCTCGCCCATCGAGTAAAAGAAGAACTGGAAATACCACGTTGTCCCGGCCAGGGCGCAGAGCAGGTAATTCCGCGTCATGGGCGCCTGAGTCCGTCGCGAACTCACGTATTCGTCGCCGGATTTGTTCCTGACATTCAACGCCACGCACCAGATGAAATTCGTCGTGAACCCGCCCAGCAGCACCGGCACCAGCACAGGTAGTCCTTGCCATAGAACCGACGTGCCGTGCGCCATCGTAATCAATTTGATGGGATCGCCGGCGCGCAGTCCGTACGAAAAACACGCGCTCAACACACCCGAAAATGTCCCGACCAGGATCCCTTTGCGAAGGTTGAATTCCTTGATCACCGCCTGCTTCTGCTCGACGGACATTTCCTGTTCCTTCGACATGCCCGCCTGGCCCGCGAACGCGATGCCGCCCAGGCAGATCGCCACGCCGAGCAGGATCACCTTCCCGGAGAGCGTGCCTAGTACGCTGCTCACGAATACGCCGTCGAAAATCGGCGGCATCAGGGTTCCGAACGCCGCGCAGTAACCCAGTGCCACGGCCATCCCCAGCGACATGCCGAGATACCGCATCGTCAACCCGAACGTCAGCCCGCCGAGCCCCCACACCAGCCCCCAGAAGTAGCACCAGAAGAGCGTCGCAGGCTCCGCCTCCCGCAGCACGGCAAACAAATCGTTGGTCAGGATGGACCCCATCGTCAACGGCGCGATGATCCAACTGAAGAAGCCGCCGGCCAGCCAGAACGTCTCCCAGGACCAGCGTTTCACGCCGCGATAGGGAACATAGAAGCTGCCCGAAGCCAGGCCGCCCAGCCAGTGGAAGATCACGCCCAAAAGGGGATTCGAAGTCATAGCGTTATTTCGGAGTTCGAACTCCGATTGTAATCGCGTGCACAAGCGGTCGGGAAGGCGGAATCGATGCTCGCAGGATTTTTCGCACCGCGGAACGGTGGGAAGCGTCGCGCAGTGGTATATTCTTCAATGAATAAGGCGGCAAAGGCCACTTCGGGCGACCCCGGAAAGCGTGCGGGCCGAAGTCCTCGCGTTTCGGTTATCAAAACTCATGAATGAAGAAGTCCCCGTAAAGACTTCCAACCACAACCGGTACCTGGTGAAGAGCCTGGTGCATGCCTCACGCGTGCTGGAGGCGTTTCAATCGGCCGGCGACGTGCTTCGCTTGCGCGACGTGGTGACGCGCACCGGCTTCAACAAGGGCATGTGTTTTCGCCTGCTCTATACCCTGCACCAGTGCGGTTTCCTCGACAAGGTCGGCGAGAATCACTATCGCCTCGCCAGTGAAGTGCGCCGCCGCCGGCTCTACCGCATCGGCTACGCCGCCCAGGGGCAGGACACCTCCTTCGACCGTGAGGTCCGCGACGGCCTGGTGCGTGCCGCCGAGCGCGAACACGTCGAGCTCATCGTGGTGGACAATCGCTACCAGCCCAAGATCGCCCTGCGCTCCGCCGATTATTTGATCAAAGAGCAGGTCGATCTGGTCGTCGAATTCCAGACCGACGAGATGATCGCCCCCGCCATCGCCACCAAATATCTGGAAGCCAACATCCCGTTTATCGCGATCGACATTCCCCACCCCGGCGCGACCTACTTCGGCGCCAACAACTATCAGGCGGGGATGATGGCCGGCCATTACCTGGGGCGCCACGCCAAGAAGTACTGGAACGGCGAGCCCGACGAAATCCTGCTGGTCGAACTTCATCGCGCGGGCTCGCTGCCGCAGGCCCGCATTCGCGGCGTGCAGTCCGGCATCGGCGAAGTGCTCCGCGTCCCTGAGCGCTGCCGCAGCATCAGCATCGATGGCGACGGCCAGTTCCAAACCACGCTGGAGAAGGTCCGCAAACACCTGCGCGAATCCAAGGCCAAGCGCGTCCTGGTTGGCGCAGTCAACGATTCGAGCGCCCTCGGCGCCCTGCGCGCCTACGAAGAGGCGGGCCGCGCCGGGGAGTGCGTGATCGTCG
>JBDTPR010000807.1:0-2908 GCA_039932635.1 Candidatus Solibacter sp. | reverse complement strand
GCGGTACAATACCAGCCGTGAACGGTACAAGTGAGATCGCGGTCGAATTCACGCAGGTGAGCTTCGCGTACGACCACGTGGACGTGCTGCATAAAATCAGCTTCACGCTGCGCAAGGGCGAGATCGTGGGACTGCTTGGACCGAACGGTGCGGGCAAAAGCACTACGATCAAGCTGATCACCGGCCTGCTGGTGGCGGGCTCGGGCAGCATCGAGGTGGCGGGCCTGCCACTGCCTGAGCGGGCGATTGGCGTGAAGCAGATCATGGGCTACGTCCCGGAGACGGCGGTCCTGTTCGACACGCTTACCGGGCAGGAATTCCTCGAACTCGCCGGGCGTTTGCACGGCGTGCCGGAAGAAACGCTGCAGTCTCGCATACGCGACATTCTCGAAACTTTTTCGTTGAGCAGCGAGCGCAGTTCGCGGCTCGACGCCTACTCGAAGGGCATGCGGCAGAAGATTCTGATCGGCGCGGCACTGTTGCACAATCCCGAGATCATCCTGCTGGACGAGCCGCTCTCCGGGTTGGATGTCAATGCCGCCATTCTGATCAAAGATCTGCTTGCCGCGTTGGCCGCTGACGGCAAGACCATCTTGTATAGTTCGCACGTGCTCGATGTGGTGGAACGCATTTGCGACCGCGTGCTGATTATCCATCAGGGGGCGCTGATCGCGGATGGTTCGGCCGAATCGCTGAAGGCTTCCACTCATGAAGCCACGCTGGAAGACGTGTTCCGGAACCTGACTCACTCGGCAGGCGTGGATAGCGGCGTGGCGAGAATCGTGGAGGCGCTGCGCAAGTGAAAAGTCTGCTGGTAGCGCTGCGGAGTTTCGTGCGTGGGCCGACCGGTGACCGCGTATTGCGCAGCCTGGGAATCGATCCGCGCCGCTACTGGCTGCTGATCGATCTGTTCGGCGAACTCACCGAGCGTCGCGAGATGTTCGGCCATCTGGGGCGCGACGGAATCACGCTGAAGACCGCGGGCTTCATGTACGCCATCCTCACGGCGATCATTTCTTTGGTTCAGGTGCTGCTTGCGGTTTCGCTTCGCACCTACGCTGCCACATTTCTCGGGCTTAGCGGCTTCCTGCTGCTGACTACCCTGCTTTCGGAGACGGCTAATAGCCTTGTGAACCCCGTGGAAGGCATGGTGCTGGCGCATTATCCGATCGATGGCGCCACGTATACGGCGGCGAAGTTGAGTCACCTGATGCGGGTGCTGGCGTACGCGGTAACGGCGTTGAACCTGCTGCCCGCGATAGGGGGAGTCTTCCTGCCCGACGCCGCGTGGTGGTATCCGCTGGTTCAATTTTTGGCCGCTTGGGTGCTCGGTTTGACGATCGCGCTGTGTTGCTGCGCTTTCTTCGGTTGGTTGATCCGCCTGGTTCCACCCGCGCGGCTAAAGACTGTGGGCCAGATTGCAGAGACAGCGCCGTTGTTACTCCTGATGTTTGGCGGCAATGTGGGCCGAGTTCTCCGCGCGCTGGACGTCAAGATCAAGGCTGGCGGGTTGGCGCCTCAGCCCGGCATGCTGCGTCTGCTGGCGATCGCGGGCGGCGTTGCGGCGCTGGCCGGAGTGATCTTCGGGTTGCGCGCGCTCTCGGGCGATTATCTGGTGCGTGTCGCCGCGATCATGCATGGACGTGGTGCGAAAGGCACTCCCCGCACGCGCCCTACTCCGCTGGCCGCGGCCATCGCCAGGCTGGCCGGAGGACGCGAGGGCGGGCAGGCGGCGCGCGCGGGATTCGAATACGTCCGCCGCATGGCGATGCGCGACTGGCAATTTCGGAGGCAACTCCTCTTCATGCTGCCGGCCGCGACGATGCCTGTCATCGTGCTGTTTAGCGGATCGCGATCATCCCCGTTTTCCGGCACATTCACGCCGATGCATATCATGCCCCATGCCTTGGGCGCGCTCGTGTTTTTCGTGTGTTCCGTGCTGGCCTACGGGAGCGATTATAAGGGTACGTGGATCTTTCTCACCGTGCCCGCCGGCACGTTCCGTGGGTTCGTGCGCGGCGTGCACGCTTTCTTTTGGATCTGGATGATTATCGTCCCCCATGCGGCGCTTTATGCCGTGCTGATTCGCCAATGGGGTAGGGCAGATGCCTCGCTATTTATCTCTTTCAGCCTGTCGCTGGCTTCGCTCTATCTCGCACTGAGCCTGCGCATCGTGGATGGGCTGCCATTCGGCAAACCGGTGGAGACGGCGCGCGGTGCGGTCCTGATGCCAATCATGATGGGCGGCGGTCTGGTGATCGGCATTGTGGTGGCGATTCAGCACTTCCTGCTGTTCCACTCGCGCCCCCTTGTGGGCACGGTCGCATTCGTGATCGCCACGGCCGCGGGATACGTCACGCAATCGTCCCTGCACGCCTTCGAGGTGGACATTCGCTACCAACTGGGGCAGACTTCGCAGGAGTCCACGATGCTGTATAAGGAAGTGGGCTGATAGCCAATAACGAGGCCGCTAGTACATGGGTTACACTCCAATCCATGAGGTTATTTGCGCTTCTTTTGTGTCTTTCGCTCTCCGCCTTCGCGCAGGATGAGCCTCCCGCCGGTGGCGGTGGACGTGGCGGCCGCGGCGGCTCCAATGAACCGATCAACGATCTTACGTTTTCCGCGCTGAAGGCGCGGCAGATCGGTCCCGCTTTCGTCTCCGGCCGCATCTCGCAGATCGCCATGTTTCCCGACAGTTCCGATCACTACCTGATCGCGCTGGCGAGCGGTAACATTTTTTCGACTACCAACAACGGCACCACCTGGACTCCAATCTTCGATACGTACGCTGACGCTGATGCAATACCGCGCGGCGGCGCGCGCCTGCGTCGGCGAGCGCCTGCGGATCGCTGCTTAAAATAATATCGAGCGTGGGCAATTCGGTGCTCGGCAAAATTTTCGGTAG
>JBDTPR010000806.1:0-2921 GCA_039932635.1 Candidatus Solibacter sp. | reverse complement strand
GCAGAAGGATTGGGGCACGCTGGTCTTCAACTACGGCCGCAATGAAGTGCGCTCGTTCCTGATTTCCAACGCGCTCTACTGGCTCAAGGAATTCCACATCGACGGGCTGCGCGTGGATGCCGTGGCGTCGATGCTGTATCTGGATTACTCGCGCAAGGCGGGCGAGTGGGTGCCCAACCAGTACGGCGGCAACGAGAATCTGGAAGCCATCGAATTTCTGCGCCGCTTCAACGAGCAGGCGCACAGCGTGCCGGGAGCCTTCACCGTCGCCGAAGAATCCACCGCGTTCCCCGGGGTTTCGAAACCGGTCTACTTGAACGGCCTGGGCTTTACCATGAAGTGGAACATGGGCTGGATGCACGACATGCTGGACTACTTCGGCAACGACCCCATCTACCGCAAATACCAGCACAACAACATCACCTTCAGCCTGCTCTACGCCTTCACGGAGAACTTCGTGCTGCCGATTTCGCACGACGAAGTGGTCCACGGGAAGGGCTCGTTGATCAATAAGATGCCGGGCGACGAATGGCGGCAGTACGCCAACACGCGCGCCTTCCTCGCCTACATGTGGGCGCACCCGGGCAAGAAATTGCTATTCATGGGGCAGGAGATCGGGCAGCGCGAGGAGTGGAATCACAATCAGGGCCTTCGCTGGGATTTGCTGGAATACGAGCCGCATCGCAAATTGCAGAGCCTGGTGCGCGACCTCAACCGGCTGTATCGCGCCAACCCGGCGATGTATGAGGTGGACTTCCACCACTCGGGCTTCGAGTGGGTGGATTTCCGCGATGGCGAGAACTCGATCATCGCCTTCCTGAGGCGCGGCAGCGACCCGAAGGACTTCATCCTGTTCTGCTGCAATTTCACGCCAGTGCCGCGCCAGGGGTATGAGTTCGGCGTGCCCGAAGAAGGCTTCTACCAGGAGATTCTGAATACCGATTCGGAGTTGTTCGGCGGTAGCAATCTGGGCAACGGCGGCTGCGTGTCGTCGCGTGCCAAGGCCAGGCACAACCGGCCGCATTCCATCGCGGTGACGCTGCCGCCTCTGGCAGTGGTCGCCTTCAAGAAACTCTAGTGAATATGGCACGCTACGATTCGATTATCGTAGGCGGCGGGCACAATGGTCTGGTTGCCGCCGCTTACCTGGCGCGCGCCGGCCGCAAGGTGTTGGTGCTGGAGCGCAGGGAACTGGTGGGCGGGTGCGCGGTCACGGAAGAACTCTGGCCGGGCTATCGCGTCTCCACCGGCGCGTACCTCACCAGCCTGCTTCAGGAACGCATCGTGCGCGAGTTGGAACTGCCGCGCTTCGGCTATAAGGTGGACGCCAAGGATCCTGCCTTCTTCTCGGTCTTCCCCGACGGCCGCCATTTTTTCATGTGGCAGGATCGCGCGAAGACGCTGGCGGAAATCGCCAAATTCTCGCAGCACGATGCCGGCGTTTATCCCGCGTACGAAGATCAGTTGGAGCGCTTGTCAAAGGTCGTGGAGCAGTTGCTGCTCACCACTCCCCCGCCCTTCCCGCCGAGTGCCCTGGACTTCGTGGAATACCTGCGTCTGATGGGAAAAATGCGCGGCCTGAATGCGCGCGACATCGTGGCGCTGGTGAAGATTTTCACCCAGAGCGCATCGGATTTCCTGGATGAGTGGTTCGAATCCGAGCAGGTTAAAGTCACGCTTGCCACGGACGGCGTGATCGGCGCCAACGGCGGGCCGCGTTCGCCGGGTACGGCCTACATTTTGCTGCACCACTGCATGGGCGGCGTGGACGGCCATCGCGGACTGTGGGGCTTCGTGCGCGGCGGCATGGGCGCGGTGTCGGAAGCCATCGCGGCGTCGGCGCGCGCCAAGGGCGTGGAGATTCGCGTGAACGCTCCGGTGGCGAAGGTGCTGGTGCGCAATGGACGCGCGCGCGGCGTGGTGTTGGAAGGCGGCGAGGAGATCGAGTCGGCGACGGTGGCTTCCAATCTGGATCCCAAGCTCACCTTCCTGCGCCTGCTCGACCCGGAAACGCTGGACGGCGATTTCGTGCGCACCATTCGCAACTTCCGCATCGAAGGCACCAGTTGCAAAATCAATCTGGCACTGAATGGCTTGCCGGACTTCACCGCGTATCCCGGCGCACCGGGTCCGCACCACAAGGCGACGATGCATATTTGCCCGAGCATCGAGTATGTGGAGCGTGCCTGGGACGACGCCAAATATGGTCGCGCTAGCGAACGTCCGTTGCTGGAACTGACCATCCCGACGATGTACGACCCGTCGCTGGCGCCGCCCGGCAAACACATCATGGGCATCTTCCTGCAGTACGCGCCGTACACCTTGCGGGAAGGTACATGGGACGAATTGCGCGAGCCGTTCGGCGACCGCGTGATCGGCCTGATCGAGGAGTACGCGCCGAACATCCGGCAGATTATCGAGCACCGGCAGGTGCTGAGTCCGCTGGATATGGAGCGGCGCTTCGGCATCACCGGCGGAAATATTTTCCACGGTGAGATGAGTTTGGATCAGATGTTCGTGATGCGGCCGGCGCCAGGTTTTGCGCGTTATCGGACACCGGTCAACGGGCTGTTTTTGTGCGGTTCGGGCGCCCATCCCGGAGGCGGCGTCATGGGCGCCCCCGGCTTCAATTGCGCGCGCGAGATGCTGCGCACCCGGTAGGAATTGGACAGCTCTTGTGGGGCAGACTTTAGTCTGCGTACCGACTTCAGTCGGTACCTCGATCGCCGCCGTTTCCTCGGGGCCTGCCGGATGCGCCGCGCACTCGTTCTACGTGTTAGCTCCAGATCCATCACGAGGTGTTAACCTACTCGGAATGGAGTGCCCGAATTGCGGCCTTCTCAGCCCGTCCACCGCGCAGCGTTGTGACTGCGGGTTCGATTTTGAGCGCCGCACCCTGGAGAAGAGTCTTCTAACTTCCG
>JBDTPR010000805.1:0-2925 GCA_039932635.1 Candidatus Solibacter sp. | reverse complement strand
CGTAGAGACACACAGGCTCTCGCGGGTGCCGTGTCCTCCGCAGGTTGCCGCACCCGCAATGCCCGTCGCTAGCAGCGCCAGCGCGCTCAATCCGCGTATGCTCATTTTGAAAGCTCCCTTCCGATGGTCGTTTCGATAATCCCAGACTCGAGAATGCGTCGTGTCAAACTATATCGCGCCACAACGTATTATGTCAAGGGACGCAGTCCGCTCTCCTCATACGCCGCGAACGCTCCCTCACGGTCGCGGCTCTGATAGCAACGCTAACCGCGCAGGTCGCGCTTCAACGGGTACCGCCGTCCGCGCCATTCGATCGTACGCGCGAAGCCCGACGACGCGAGGGCGTACAGCCACACCCACGTGGCCAGCGGTACCCATATAGCATGCACCCAGGAGTGCCGCTTGAACCACGCCTCGTATTCCGGCAACGACGCCTTGGCAAGCGTCGCGCGATTCAGCCCCTTCAGCATGCCCGGTGAAAGTTGAATCAGTAGCGCCCACTCGGCCAATCGATTGCCCCTCACCGAAGCGATCACCGAAGCCGCCATGCCCCCGCAGTAAAACACGTGCGCGATCAGTCCGGGCCACCACAAACGCGGAGCATAGATGCGCGTAATTGCCATCTGGCGGCGGATCCAGCCGAGGAATCGCAACCCGCGAGTATGTTCGCGGCACGGCGTGAGCGCCCCCGGGGCGTAGGCGATGGTCTGCCCGGCGGCGTGCACGGCTGCGCTCAATGCGTAATCGTCGCTCAGCGCACCCTGCCAGAAATCGGGCACGCGGGCTTCGAAGAAAAACTCCTTGCGAATGGCCATCGCGCCGCCCCAAACGAAGCGATTGTCACCCGCTCCCAGTGTGCCGGCAGCCACCGCGTCCCACACGCCGCGCATCAACGACCAGAAGTCCGGCGGATCCGGCAGGAACCAGCGATACCCCGTAGTCGCGCCCACACCGGGTTCGGCCAGCGGAGTCACCAGAGCCCGCAGCCAGCCGGGAGTTACGCGACCATCGGAATCGGCAAACGCGAAGACGGTGCTGCGCTTGCGTGCCGCGCGCACCGCTGCCAGCAGATTCTGAATCTTGCCCGAACTCTCCGGCGACAGACCCTGTGCCAGCACCACCTTGACCCCCGAAGGCAGCACGCCAGAGGGAATATCGTCGGCGAAATTCGCGGCCACGATCAATTCGTAATCGGGATAATCGAGCGACGCCAGCGCCGCCAGATTCTCGCGCAACCCCTCGTCGTAGCCCTTAACTGGAACAATCACCGTAGCGGGCGGCAGGTCCTCGATGCGCTCGGCAAGCCGCCGCGCCACGTAATCCGCGCGCTTGCGGTCGCCGCGCAACGAGAGCACGGCCAGCAGCAGCGCAGGTCCCGCGAAGAACCAGTAGAGATAGACGAGTGGCAAGGCGATCAACCCTGTGCGGCTTCGGAGAACACGGCGAATTCGCGCAGCGCGGGACTTGCCGATGCCTGCGTGATCTTCAGCCGCAGCCGTGAGGCAATGATCGGCGCGTCCAACCGGATCAGGCGCCGCGGTCCGATGCTGGTGGACGAGGTGACCGGCACCCACGCATCATTCTGCCAGCGCTCGATCGCAAAGGCGTCCACGCGCTGTCCGAAACGGATCGCTTCCTTCAAACGGATCACCTGGAACTTCACGGGTTTGCCGAGGTCGAACGTCACGTCGGCGCTGGTCACGCCATCGTCGGTGGCCCAATAGGTATCGGGCTTGCCGTCGAGCATCTGCGCCGGGCCGAATTGTTTATCGTTGCCGCGCACGTGGGTGGCGTCCGCCTTGGCGCGCGCCGCCAGATTCTGGCCGAAGGTCGTCTTCAGGTATGCGCCAAGCCCCTGTAGCGACGCGATGTCTTCCGGGGAAAGCAGTCCGTCGCGATTGGGCGGCACATTGAGCAGGAACTGCGCGCCGCGGCCCACCGATTGGTAATAAAGGTTGGTGAGCTGAGCGACCTTCTTTACGCGCGCATTCTCCGCCTCGTGCCAGAACCAGCCGGGACGAATCGACACGTCGCATTCCGCCGGCAGCCATTTGGATGCGTGACGCTGTCCGCTGGTGGATTCCTTGGTGCGCACGTTTCCAGGCGATGCCGGTCCGCCGTCCTCGCCCACCGGGTCGAAGCTCGCCCAGCAGGGGTCGCCCGCGATGCCGCGCTCGTTGCCCACCCAGCGCACATCCGGTCCGACGTCGCTGAAAACGACCGCCTCGGGCTGCATGGCGCGGATCATTTCCCAGGTGCGCGGCCATTCGTAGTAGGTGTTCTTGTCGATGGTGCGCTTCTCCCTCGCGCCGCCGTAATAACCGTCGCCGCCGTTCGCGCCGTCGTGCCACACTTCGAAAATCGGGCCGTATTGAGTCAGCAATTCCGAAAGTTGTGCGCGGTAGATCTTGAGATATTCGGGCTTCCCGTAATCGGCGCAGTTGCGGTCCCACGGCGAGAGATAGACTCCGAATTTCAGTTTGCGGCGAGCCGCGGCCTGCGAAATTTCGCGCACCACATCGCCCTTGCCGCCGCGCCACGAGCTCTGCATCACGGAGTGGTCCGTCGTCTTGGTGGGCCACAGGCAGAAGCCGTCGTGATGCTTGCAGGTGAGGATCACGCCGCGCATGCCGGCGTCGGCAAGCGCGCCCACAATGGCATCGGCATCGAATTTCGCGGGGTTGAAGAGGTTGGGATCTTCGTCGCCATAGCCCCACTCTTTATCGGTGAACGTATTTACTGTGAAGTGCAGGAACGAGGTGAACTCCAACTCGTGCCAAGCCAACTGTCGCGCGCTGGGGATGGCGCCGTATGGCGCGGGCGGCGTCGCTGTGCGCGCGGCGGCAAGCGCGACTGGAAGGCCGCCGAGTAAAGTACGTCTCGTGATCATCTGGTGTGGCTACTTTTTGGGCGGACGGCCGCGGC
>JBDTPR010000804.1:0-2930 GCA_039932635.1 Candidatus Solibacter sp. | reverse complement strand
GTTGCCCCCCTTCCAACTTGGCGACACCGCCAGCAGCGGCATGGCTGTCGCCCAGATCCCCGATCTCAAGAGCTGGGAAGTCAGCGCCAATGTCGGCGAGCTAGATCGCGGCCACCTCACCGTTGGCCAGAAAGTCACTGTCCGCGTAGTTGCGCTCGCCGGCAAGGAATTCGCCGGCAAGGTAAAGAACATTGGCGGCACCACCGGGCCCCCCTGGGACCGCCGCTTCGAGGCGCGCATCGCCCTCGAAGCGGCCGCTCCCGATCTCCGTCCCGGCATGACATCTAATATGGTCATCACCGTTGACACACTGAACAATGTGCTCTGGATTCCCTCCCAAGCCCTGTTCGAGAGCGACGGCCGCACCTTCGTCTACACTCGCGGCCCAAATGGCTTTGTTCCGCACGATGTCGCCCTGGTCCGCCGCAGCGAAAGTCAGGCCGTTATCACCGGCATCAAGGAAGGCGAGACCGTCGCCATGTCCAACCCAGATCAGCAGTTCAAAACCGGAACCGCCCCCTCCAGCGGCGCCATGAAGGCCCTCTCCAAGTGATTATCATCTCGGATTTCGGACAGGCGTTTGCCAACCTGCGCGCCCAAAAGACCCGCACTCTGCTCACTGCCCTCGGCATCGTTTTCGGCGTCGGCAGCGTAATCGGTATGCTCGCCATCGGGTCCGGCGCCAAAGAGGAGTCCCTGCGTTTCATCGAGCAACTCGGTGTGCGCAACGTCCTCGTCGAATCCCGCCCCGCCACCAGCCAGGAGGAATTCCAGCAGCGCCGCCGCTCCTCACCCGGACTCTCCGCCCGCGACGTCCGCATCCTCAAAGCCAATATCGAGGCTCTTGAAACCCTCTCCGCCCGCCGTGCCCTTCACCCCGCTCGCGTCCTTCCCAAGCCCGCTCGCGACATCCCCGAGCTATATGGCGTCGAGCCGTCTTACAGCATCATTCACAGCCTCCACCTCGCCGAAGGCAAATTCTTCGACGAGGCCGATGACGCCGCCAGCGCCACCGTCTGCGTCCTGGGCGAGGGCGCTAAGGTCAATCTCCTCGGCTACGGTCCCGCCATCGGCAAATTCGTCAAGGTCAACGACTCGTGGATGGAGGTCGTCGGCGTCCTCGCCGAGCAGGTCATGGCCGGATCTCAGAACTCCGGCGCCGGCATGCTCGACGTCAACAACATCATCTACATCCCCCTCAATGCCATGCAGTACCGTTTCTGGGACCAGGGCAGTAGCATGAAGGACGAACTGGACGGCATCGACCTGCGCCTCCGAGCGGACGCGGACAGTATCGAAGTCGCCAAGGTCGTCACCTCGGTGCTCAACTCCACGCACCACAGCATGCAGGATTTCAGCGTCACCATCCCTGCCGCCCTGCTCGCCCAGCAGCAGCGCACCCAGACCATCTTCACCTACGTTATGGTGGCCATAGCCGCCATTTCGCTCCTGGTCGGAGGTATCGGCATCATGAACATCGTCCTCGCCACCGTGATGGAGCGGACCCGCGAAATCGGCATCCGCCGTTCCATCGGCGCCCGCCGCTTCGATATCGTCCGCCAGTTCCTCACCGAATCGGTCCTCATCTCCGTAGGAGGCGGACTCCTGGGCATTGCCTTCGGTTTCTTCCTGGCCTGGCTGATCGCCCGCACCGCGGAGTGGAAGACCATCGTTACCACCTCGTCCGTCGTCATCGCCTTCGGCGTCTCCGTGGCGGTAGGCCTGACCTTCGGCATCTACCCCGCCGTAAAGGCCAGCCGGATCAACCCCATCGACGCCCTCAGATACGAGTAGGAAGAATTACGACGCAGCTACCGGTCGAAGCAATGCGCTAACTTGCGCTATTCTTCGCTGTCCGCCCCAAGCGAAGCTGCGACAATTACCCTATGAGTTCTGGTCCCGCCGATGCATGGTTCTCACGCGAACGCATGCTCCTCTTCGCTCTCGTGCTGGCGACACTACTGGCGCTGTACGTCTGCTATCTGATCGTCCTGCCTTTCGTTCCCGCAATTGCCATCGCGATTGCCGCCGCCGTCGCCACCCAACGCCTGCAACTTTGGCTGCGCCGCCGGTTTCAGTCGCGGGCCGCCGCCGCCGGAGTCGGTGTCGCCCTGGTCGCCATGCTGATCGTCATCCCTCTCACCCTGCTCATCACTTACGTGATTCGCGAAATCATCACCGGGGTTCACACCCTGCAGGCCGGAGGAGGCTTATCCGAATGGCGCAGCGTTGTACCGCTACCTCCCTTCGTAGACCGCGCTTTCAATTGGGTGCAGGCAAACCTCGATCTTCAGGCGCAACTCACCAATCTCGGACAGGCGCTCGCCGGGCAGGCCGGCAATGTGCTTGCCGGGTCCGTCAACCTGGTGACCCAACTGGTCATCATGCTGTTCGTCCTCTTCTTTCTCTACCGCGACCGCGAAGCGGCACTCCGGGCACTCCGCCGCCTGGTGCCCCTCTCCAATAGCGAAGCCGAGCACATGGGAGAGCGCATTCAGAACACCATCCTGGCCATCGTGAACGGTTCGCTTACCGTGGCCTTCGCACAGGCACTTCTGGCGGGACTCATGTACACAATCCTTGGAGTCCCCGCCGCTGCCATCTGGGGCTGCGCCACCTTCATCGTTGCCCTGGTGCCGATGTTCGGTACCGTCCTGGTCTGGGGCCCGGTCGCTCTCTTCCTCCTGCTCTCCGGGAGTTGGATCAAGGCCGTGATTCTGGTAGCGTGGGGCGCCCTCGCCGTCGGCTTGGTAGACAACCTCCTCTACCCTTACCTGGTAGGCAACCAGCTGCGACTGCACACCATCCCCACGTTCTTCGCCATCCTGGGCGGCATCCAACTGTTCGGCCCCGCCGGCCTCATCTTGGGACCGGTAGCCCTGGCGGTCACCCTGGGACTGCTCGAAGTCTGGAGCGAACGCACCTCGTAA
>JBDTPR010000803.1:0-2934 GCA_039932635.1 Candidatus Solibacter sp. | reverse complement strand
GTGAACATGATGCAATCCTGCTGCGGGCGGTAGTAGCCGCGCCCTTCGTACATGGCTCCTTCAAACGCGCCGACCTTGCCCGCGTTGGGACCGGAGCCGAGGATCCGTGTCGCCATGCCGCCCTCTTCGCGGAACAGCGCTTCCATGTCGGCTTCCGGCCGGTGTTGCGCGCGGATGGCGCGCCGGCGCTCCTGGATCGCCTGCTCCATCTGCTCGAACTCCTTCTTCGGCCAGATAGAGGGCAGATCGATGCCGGCGGTCAGCAGATTTTTCCACTTCGCGGCGCCTGGGTCTGCGGTAGCGTTCGGTTCCCATGGTTCGGGATGTTCCGTCGCGCTACCGTAAGCGACATCGGACGTATAGTATTCGTCGGCCAGCCCCGCGAAATGGTGGCCAAACTCGTGCACGAAAACGTAGGGCGTGAACGCATTGTCGGCGGAGACGGTGGCGAAGAGATTGAAGATGCCGCCGCCCCCGTACTTGCGGTCGTTGACCACGATCTCGATGAACTCGTACGGCGCGGCCGACGCCGCCTCGCGCAGTCGCTTGTTGTCGAAGGTGAGGACGTAGCGCTCCGACCCGAAGGCGTCGTACGCGGCGCGCAAGGGCGAGCGGCGGAAGATGCCGTCCGACGGGCGCGCAACGCCGCTCTCCTCCGCCGGCGTATCCACGGCCCAGACGTTGAAGTCCTGACGGTGTTCCTTGAACGGCGACGCGGCGAACAGCGTCTCCACCATGCGTCGCGCGTCGCGGTGCCACTTCTCCATCTCCGTTGCGGTGTAGCCATCGCCCATCAGCAGCAGGTCGACCTTATCGCGCGGAGCGCCATTCTGCATCACGGCCCAGACGTTCAGCTTGGGTGGCGCACCGCGCTCCACGCCGGCGTCGGACGGATCCACCACGATTGACCAGACCTCGCGGAATTCATTGCGCGGGCCGCGCTTCTTGATCACCACCTGCACCGGGAGAGCGGGCGCGGGCAAGCGGACGCTTTCGGAAAAAGCGCGGCGCTGCTCCTTCGCCTCGCCGGTGGTCTCCCACTCGCCGTAAATACTGGCGAAGCCGCGGGAATAGATCACTCGATTGGTGGCGCGATCCAGCACCTGGAAGTAGTACTTCCCGAGATTGCTCTCGTCCGTCCAGCGATCGAGCGGTCCCGGCCACGCGCCCTCGAGGACAACGCCATCGAGCGCGAAGTGCTCCTCTGCGGCCATGCCGGTGTGGACAAAGTCCAGCCGCAGAGTCCGCGGGCCGGGGACTTGGGCGGCGGCGGCAACAGCCACAAGAAAGATTAATATCCGGTGCGTCATGGCTTCGCCACCTCGACCACGATCTTAAGCAGCAGGTCCGTGCCGGAGCGCAGGTTGTCAAGCGACATGCGCTCGTCGTTGCCGTGCAGGCGCAGTTCGCCGTCCTTGCGGAAGATCGGCACCCCGTAAACCGCCATCCCCTTGGCGCGCAGGTACGCGCCATCGGTGGTGCCGCGCATTAAGAAGGGCACGACCAGAGCGTTCGGCGCCGTCGCATGGAAGACCCTCTCCATCGCAAGGTAGAGCGGCGAAGTCAGCGAACTCGGCTCGGTGGATGGCTGCTGGCTGCTGGTCGCTTCGATGGTGACGGCCGGGTCGTCGATGATCTTCCGGAAGCGCTCGAAGACTTCTTCGCGCGTTTCCGTGGGCAGGCGGCGGCCGTCGAGTTGCGCCTCCGCGGCGTTGGGGATCACGTTGATTTTCGTCCCGGCGCTCAGCATCGTGGCCGAAACCGTTGTCCGCAACATGGCGTGGATCTCCGGATCGCGCTTGCGGATCTCGTCAGCGGTGCGCGAGGCGGTCGCCGGATCGTCCAACTTCGCGATCAGCGGCGCCAACCAGGCGTAGTCCCGCAATTTGCCGATGGCGTTCAGGTAGGCACGGGTAGTGGCATTCAGTTGCACCGGCTGATCGGCCTGGCTGAGGCGGTAGATGGCGCGCGCCAGGTGCTCCACAGGGTTATCGTCGCGCGGCAGCGAGCCATGCCCCGCGGTGCCGTGCGCCGTCATCTTGAAGCGCGTCGGGACCTTCTCCGCCGTCTGAATCTGGAAGACGGGAACTCCAGAGGGCGTCGGCAGAATGTACGAGTACTCGTTGAGCGCGAACTCGGCGTTGATCTTCGCCCACGCATGCTGAACGATCCACGTGGCGCCCAGCGACCCGGCCTCTTCGTCCGACTCGGAAAGCAGAATGATATCTCGATCGAGCACGACTTTGCGCCGGTGCAGATCCACCATCACGGCCAGTTCGGCGGCGAGCAGTTGCTTATCGTCCTCGGCCCCGCGCCCGTAGATGTAGCCGTTCTTTTCAATGGCCGCCAGGGGATCCACCGACCACTGCGAGCGATCGGTGGGCACCACATCGCTGTGCGCGATCAACAGCAGCGGGCGCTGCTTTCCCGTGCCGCGCAGACGCGCCACAAAGTTGAGGCGTTCGGGATCGTCGCCGAGCAGTTCCGCGGGAATGCCCTCCCGGTCGGCCACCTGCTTCAGGTATCGCGCGACGCGCGTCTCGTTCCCGGGAGGATTGGTGGTGTCCAGCCGGATCAGCTCCGGCAGGTAGCGCGCCGCCAGATCGGCCGCCGTTTCAGCGGGCTGTGCCAACGCGATTGCCGTGCATGCGAGCGCGGCCCAAACAAGACGATTCATTCTTCCGAATGTAGCATTGTGGGGCAGGCGAATCGCCTCATACGGATTAGCGAACGCACCGCCCGCGATTCAAACGGTCTCACTTCCGAACGCCGCATTGGAGCGATTGTGCTTGCTTTGCGCGCCGGCAACCGCCACCACGCTCGCGACCGGCAGCAGCAGGTGGTTCCCGAGTTCGCGCGTGCACCAGGAGGCGAAGACCATGTGCGGGGAACTGCCGCTTCAGCACGCGATGGGACGGCGAACTGGGCCGAGCG
>JBDTPR010000802.1:0-2959 GCA_039932635.1 Candidatus Solibacter sp. | reverse complement strand
CTTTGGCAACTTCGGCGATGGTCGCCCGCCCTCGCTTGGCGAATGGATGGCCGGGTGGGACGACGAGCGCCAGATCGTCGTTGTAGAGATGGAGCGATTCGACTTCCGGATGTTGGGTGAGGCGCGTCACTGCGACGTGAATTTCGCCAGCGATCAGTTTTTCGATCGCGTCTTCGGTGAGGCCGGCGCTCATGTGGACGTGTACGCGCGGCCTCTCGAGGCGGAATCGGCGAAGGACCTCGGGCAACACGTAGGTCGCGATCGAAGAGCTGGCGCCGATGCGGATGCTTCCGATGTCGCCGTGGCGGACGGCCTCGATGGCGTCGGTGCCTTCTTGGACGGCGGTCAGCGCCCGCTGCGCGTGTGGCATGAAGGCGTGACCGGCGTCAGTGAGGGTCACGCTTCTCCCGGTGCGTTCGAACAAGCGCTCGCCAATCTCTCGTTCGAGAGATTGAATGCGTGCGGTCACCGATGGCTGAGTGAGGAAGAGCGCTTCGGCGGCACGGCTAAAGGATCGGTGGTGTGCCACCTGGATAAACGCTTCGAGTTGGGCCAGTTCCACGGATGCTCCCCCCGGGGCTACGGCCCGGACACCTGATGATTAGCGAAAGAACTTCGCGTTGATATCGATGAATCGGCGTTGATCGCCTTCCAGTGCATTCTCATCGAAAATCGCCGTTACCGGGCAGGCCAATTCGCAGGCGGCGCAATCGATGCACTGGTCCGGATTGATGAAGTACTGCTCGGAATCGTCGCTCGAATGGATGCAGTCCACGGGACAAACCTCGACGCAGGACGCGTCCTTCACGCCGATGCAAGGCTCAGTGATGATGTATGGCACGTGGTATCTCCCTAGAACGAGTCGCGGCGGACTCCAAGTTTATACACAACCACGTCGCCTTCCACCCTTGCCTGGCAGGCGAGTCGCAGCCGTGGGTCCTGGACGGATGACTGACCGCGCTGGCGCACGAGGTTGGCGCGTTCGAAGCGGCCCATGGTGCTCAGGCGGCCGATGCCGGAGACGACTTCCATCGCGCAGTTTGTGCACTCGCCGTTGCGATTGCAGCCCACGGGCCACCAGTAGCCGGCGGCGTTGGCGGCATCCATCACCGTCTCGTTCAGCGGCGCTTCGAATTCGATATCTAACGGTTCCACCCGGACTCGCGGCATTGCAAGAGATTGTCGGCGTGTGCCGTTCCGCTTGTCGATGTCGCGGCACTTCCGCATAGCTCGTTGTCGATGATTGCGACGCACCGAATTTGCGAATCTCTTACGAAAACTCGGCTCTCCTAGGCCACCCACCCGTTGCAATGGCTCCGACATCTGAGCGGAGGAGCATCCCGGAAGTGACCAGACTACGAAATTGGCGATTACCTTTCGCCGCGGGCATTGCCGGCCTGGCGATGCTGATGGCGGCGTTCGCCGGCATCGGCTTCGATGGCCGCGCGAGCGCGCTGACCAATTGCACCGTTGCCGACAACAGCATCGACGCCGAGGAACAAGCCTTCCTTGGGCTGATCAATACCTATCGCTCACAGAATGGCCTTGGGGCTCTGACGATGAGCACCAACCTGAACCGCGCCTCCACCTGGATGGCAGCTGACATGGGCGTGAAGAAGTACTTCTCGCATACAGACTCGTTGGGGCGTTCGCCTTCGACTCGCGCGATCGACTGTGGATATCCACAGGGAGCCGGCGAAAACATCGCTGCGGGGACGAACTGGTCCACGGCGAGCGCGGTGTTCGCCGCGTGGAAGGCTTCCTCCGGGCATAACGCCAACATGCTCAACGGTGCGTACCGCCAAATCGGTATCTCGCGTGTGTTCACGTCGGGCAGCCCGTACGGCTGGTACTGGGTTACCGACTTCGGAACCACAAATGACGGGACGAACGGCGGCGGCGGGACAACGAACCCAACGGCAACTCCGACCCGGACGGCCACCCAGCCGCCGGCAGCGACGGCCACACCGACACGCACGCCCACTCAGCCGCCGCCGGCCTCTGGCCCGGCTTGGATATCGAGCCCTGCAGCCGGCTCCACACTCCCAGGCGCCAGCGCGACATTCTCCTGGCAGGCAGTGTCGGGGGGACTTGAGTACTTCCTGTACGTAGGGACGGGTGGTGCGGGGAGCAACAATCTCGTTGGCCGATCGATCGGGACGGCGACATCGACGACGGTGACGAACTTGCCGACAGCCGGAGGCACCGTTTACGTGCGGCTCTGGACGCGATTTGCGGCCGGCTGGCAGTTCACCGACGCCACCTATACGGCGGCGAACGTTGGCGGCGGCGGCGCGACTGAACAGAAAGCGGCAATGACCAGCCCGGCGGCCGGTAGCCAACTCGGTACTTCGGCAACCTTCGCGTGGTCGGCGGGGAGCGGGGCGTTGGAGTACTTCTTCTACCTCGGCACGGTCCCGGGCTCCAACAACCTCGTGGGGGCTTCGATGGGCACGAGTCGCTCCATCTCCCTCTCCAACCTGCCCCGAGGCAGCCAGCCGCTCTACGTGCGTTTGTGGACGCGCTTGGCGACGGGATGGCAGTTCACGGACTACAGCTACACCGCGGCTCCGTGAGCCGGGCGTAAAACCTCCGACAACCGTGATAGGCCCGCCTTCCCACCTTCCTGGTGGCGAGAGCGGGCCTTTCCGTTTGCCTGAGGGACTCAGGGGGCGGCAATGTTTCTCACTAACGCAATGAGTGGCTGCTCAGGGACCCGATGGCTTTGTAGGCTTCCCGGAGATTCCAAGCCGCGAGCGGGAGAGCGAAAGCAGGCCCCAACCATTGGTGAGAGACGCTGTAGAACGCGGCAATGATCAGAAAGAAAGCGGCAGCGCCAATGTGGCGCCGTCGCGGGGACATTACCTGCGGATCCAGACCCGGCGGATGACGACGGTTTCGCTCACCGCGCCGGCATGCGGATACGGATCCTGGGGCTCAGTGCGGGCCGGTGTGACTT
>JBDTPR010000801.1:0-2966 GCA_039932635.1 Candidatus Solibacter sp. | reverse complement strand
CGCCGCAAGATCCGGCGCTCAACAGCACGATCGACGCCATCCACAAGGATCTTTTGCTCGGCGACTGGCTGCAGCGTTACAGTCTCAACGACGGCTTCGGCAAGCCCACGGTGGCCTTCGTGATTTGCACCTTCTGGCTGGTGGAGGCGCTGGCCGCGGTGGGCCGGCATGCCGAAGCGCGCGCCATGTTCGACCGGATTCACAAGGCGATGTCCCCGCTCGGTCTGCTCTCCGAGGACTTCGAGCCCGCACCGCCGCGCATGTGGGGCAACTTCCCGCAGACCTATTCGCATGTGGGCCTGATTCACGCAGCCTTCGCCGCGTCGCCCTCCTGGACCGAGGTGCTTTAACCGCGCCGCATACGCCGAGCCATTTTCCGAAAGTGTTCGCTGCTAGAATCGTCGGTGATGAATCGGATTAGCAGCTCGATTATTCTGGTTTCCCTGTTAACGGCCGCGGCGTTTGCCCAGCCGGAAGTCATGGCCTGGGGCAATCTCACCGGCCTGCGGGTTGACGGACATCTTCTGGAAGTCAATAGCGCGATTTGCGTGGCGCAGCCCGCACTCGCAGGCGTATTCTGCACCGGCCGCGAAAGACAGACGAACAGCTATTCGCGGAATGGGAAGATCGAGACCGTCACGGTGCAGATGGGGGCGCCGCGCGAATTCCGCGATGCGCAGGGCATCGGCTGGAACATGAACGCCACGCAGACGGTGCAAGACACCGGAGCGGGTACCGCCAAGGTGACGCTGGAATTTACCTCTCCCGAGGAGGCCAACATCGGCGGCGCGTACATGGGGATCGAGCTGCCGGCGACGGTGTTTTCGGGAGGCTCGGTGCAACTGATCGAAGCGTTGCCCGCCGCGCCGGAGCGGACTTCGCTGGCCGCGAAGGAGCAGGAGCAGAATGAGTACGTGCGGGCCACGGCGAAGGGCGCTCGATTCATCTCGCGCTCGCGGCAGATCGAAGTGATGTTCGACCAGCCAACCGAAATCATCGTGCGCGACGACCGGCGCAAGGGCAGCTACAACCTGCAGGTGCTGCTGGCCGTAATCGGCGGGACGACCACTGCCGGACAGACTGGAAAGCGCACGTTCGATTTAAAGGTCACGGGCGAACCGGACAAGACGCCGGTCGAAATCACCCTGGACGCGTCGCGTGCCGGGCAGGCCTTCGACGGGCTGGGCGGTAACTTCCGCCTGCAGAATCCGCGGACAGATCCGCAGGTAATCGATTATTCGCTGGAGAATATCCGCGTGGCGTGGGGCCGGGTGGAAATGCCGTGGAGCATCTGGCATCCCGACGAGGCGGTGGATCCGCTGGCGGAGGCGCGCGCCGGCAGGATCAATGTGCGCGTGGTGCAGGCGATGGAGATGGCGCGGAGGCTGGCGCAGAAGGGCATGCCGGTCATTGTGAGCGCATGGTCGGCGCCGAATTGGGCGATCCTGGGCGGCGGCGGTCGAGGCTTCGGCGCACCTGCGGCCGCGGCGACTCCGGCAGCAGCGGGCGCGGGGCGCGGCGCGATGGCGGTGCGACAGCAGCAGGCCGGTCCGCGCGGCAATCCGCTGAACCCCGAAAAGATGGCGAAGATCAAGGAATCGATCGCCGGCTACCTGCTGTATCTCAAGGAAAAGTACGGAGTGGAAGCGGCGATGTTCAGCTTCAACGAGAGCGACCTCGGAATCAACGTTCGCCAGACGGGGCGCGAGCATGCCGACCTGATCAAGACCCTGGGCGCTCACTTCGCCAGCCGCGGACTGGCAACCAAACTGGCGCTGGGCGACACCTCGGACGCGAACCCGATCGAGTTCATCAAGCCCGCGATGAAAGATCTCGAGGCGGTGAAATACGTGGGCGCGGTGGACTTCCATTCGTGGCGCGGCTGTACCGATGAGATTCTGGCGCAATGGCGCGATGCGGCGCGTGAACTGAATGTCCCGCTGATTGTGGCGGAAGGCAGTACCGACGCGGCGGCATACAAGTATCCGCAGATTTTCCACGAGCAGAGCTTCGCGCTCTACGAGATCAATCTGTACTTGCGGATCATGGCGATCGCGCAGCCGAAATCGATTTTGCAGTGGCAGTTGACGGCGGATTATTCGCCGTTGGCGGGCGGCGGTATTTTCAATGACAACGGACCGCTGCGGCCCACCCGGCGCTTCTGGAATCTGAAACAGCTTGCATCCACGCCGCCGCGGTCGTTCTGGCTACCGGTGACTTGCAGTAAGCAGTCGAACATCACCTGCACGGCAGTGGGCAATATCGCGGACGGCGTGTACACAATCCACCTGGTCAATCATGGGGCCACGCGGACGGCAACCATCACGGGAATTCCCGAAGGCGTGCGTCAACTGCGCATGTGGGTCACGGACGCCGATCGGGGCATGCAGGAATTGGAGCGCGTGCCGGTGAGCGGCGGCAAGGCGCAATTGGTGCTGCCGGCCACCAGTTACACGACGGTGATCGGCAATCTGGACAGGACTGTGACCGCGGCCAACTAGCCGTTCGGACACAGAGCGATTTAAGTAAATCGGATATAGAATGGATGCCGTCGGGCAGCGATGCGAATCGCGGCCCACCGGCAGGCAGGTTTGGATCAGGAGGATTTTCGAAAATGCGGTTCTCACGACGAAAAATGATGCAAGGAGTTGGCGGAATCGCCCTGGCGCAATCCGTGGAGATTGCGGCGGGGGCGCCCGGACCGCGCAAGTGGCCGCTGGAAGAAGGCCCCGACACCCCTAAACTATGCCTGGCGCCCGGCGATGGCGGCGGACCGCTGCCGGCGGCTCTGGCTCCGGCAGGCACTGCGACGGCCGCGCCCGCGGGCGGAGCGGCGGCGGGACGTGGCGGCAGAGGCGGTGGCGGCGGGAATTATGGCGGCTTCCTGGCTCCGAAGAACGAACCGGCGCCGGTTCCTCCTCCCGCTCCGGCGGCCGGTACAGGGCGCGGCGGCGGCTTCGGCGGCA
>JBDTPR010000800.1:0-2969 GCA_039932635.1 Candidatus Solibacter sp. | reverse complement strand
GTGCCGCGAATCTATCAAATCCTGAAAGCGAGAATCCCGCCGTAATTCCGCCAAATCTTTTCGACGGGCAACCTCAGCAAGGACCTGTGCCGGGGAATTCTGCAAAATCCTCAGGGAATCCTCCCGTTTGTGAAGCGCTTCGTATGTCCAAACGGCGATGACACGGGCATCCGTGTCCTCCGGAGTGAATCGCAGCGCCTGGTCCGTTTCGGTTTCGGCCCGATTGCGGTCCTCCAGGCGGGCACACATATAAGCCAACCGCGCCCGCACTACACCCTCGCGAGGATGGGTTGCCACTTCCCTTTCCGCCAATTTCAGACCCCGCCTGTAAGCCCCCCTCGATTTTGCCGGCTGATCGGACCGGCGGTAAGCGTCCCCCAAATTCATCCAGGAAAGGTACTTCTCGGGATGCTGCTCAAGTATGTGCACCAGCACGGGAATCGCCTCCCCATCTTTCCCCTGGTTCATCAGCACAGCAGCCAGGTTGTTGAGCGCCTGTGGAGTCTCACCCAGTGCAATCGCCGCGCGAAACTCCAGGACTGCTTCCTCGTGCTGGCCTGCATCATAGTAAGCCGTGCCAAGCCCGTAGTGCGTGTCCGGCTCATTCGGCGCCACACGCACGCACTGTTTGAATTGCCGGATCGCCTCGGCCGAATTACCACGGTTCAAGTAATAATTGCCCAACCACTGATACACCTTGAAGTAAGTTGGTTCCAACTCCACTGCTTTCTGAAATGCGGTTAAGGCCTGAACCAGTTGGTTTTTGGCCTCGTAGAGCATTCCCAGCCGCCGGTATCCGTCGGAATTTGCAGGCTCGAGTTCAATGGCTCTCAGATACTCCGCCTCTGCCTGTTCATAAAAGCCGTCATGGCGCCTCAGAAGTCCCGCCACGCGATGGACAGCGGCGCTGTCGGGGTCGCGCTTTTGCGCCTGTTTCACCGACTCCTCCGCCCGCAGCGACCAGGCCCGGTTCTCACCGATGGAGTATTTTGACCATTGCGCTTCGGCCAGGGCAGCCCAAGTTAGCGGTGAGTCCGGATCGCTATTCAACGCGCTTTCCAGTAACGGCAGGGCCCGGTCGATTGTTGAGTTCTGGCGCGTGAACGCCCACCCCGCTTCGTAGTCCTTCTTTGCCGCCGCATTCACCCCTACAGCAGGCGGGGGCGGCAGGCGAAGCGTTGAAGTGACCAGCCCCGCCATCGCCCGCGCGGCATAGCGGAACTCTCCCGGGGCGTACTGGAATTCGCGCTCGCCAATGTCGGCCTGAGTGCGGGCGTCGGTGACGAACGCATGCAAAATCAGCTTGCCTTCTGCGCTTCGCAGCGTACCCTTCACCACATGAGTGGCGCCGAGGACACCGCGAGCCGTAACGACAGAGCCGGCATGCCGCCGCGCCACATCCGCCAGTTTGACGACCCTGAGCTGCGCTCGTTTCCCGCCCTTCAGACGTTCGAGTTGCGCCGACGCATCCCGCGACAAATTCGCCGCCGGCGTGGCCGCGTCTCCACTCCCCTCAATCGGCAGCACCGCCAGCGTCATCGGTTCGAGCGGCGGCTGGGCGCGCTCATACGATACCCATCCCACGGTCACCGCCATCGCCGTCACCGCCGCGGCCAGCACCCAGCGCCGTGAACGCGGAGCCAGCGCTGCCGTGATCTCATCGGCGCCGCGGAATCTTCGCGTGGGGTCGGGATCCAGGCAGCGCTCCAGAATGCGGCCCCACCCCGCATGCGCGCTTCCAGGTTTCTCCTCTGCCATTGGCCGGCGGCCGGAGATCAACTCATGGAGAATAACCCCCAAGGCGTAAATGTCCGACGCGATGGTCGCCTTATCACCCTTCAACAATTCCGGCGCCATATAGTCCGGCGTCCCGCCCAACTGCCCCGATTGCATGGCGCGCTGCGCCGCCCCCGGTCTGCGTGCCAGCCCGAAGTCTGTAATTACTGCGCGGATCTCTCCCGTCGGCGCAGTGCAGAGAATTACGTTGTTGCTCTTCAGGTCGCCGTGGATCACGCCGTTGCGGTGCGCCTCGGCCAGGCCCGCGCACAGTTGCAGCGCCAGCATGCGCGCTTCCTTCTCGCTCAACGGAGCCCGCAGTATCCGATCCGCCAGGGTCTCGCCATCCAGAAACTCCATGGTTAGGAAATCGACGCTGCCCTGGCTGGTGTCGGCCGTGTGGATCTCGAAAATCCGGCAAACGTTGGGATGGCTGATCGCCGTGGCGTTGCGCACTTCCGGCGGCAGCCGGTTGCGAAATCCCGCCTTGGCGCATTTCAGCGCGATCCGCCGGTCTAGCTTCTCATCGGTGGCCTCGTACACGATGCCCATGCCGCCCTGGGCCACTTCGCGAATGATCCGGAACCGTTCGTCCAGCAACGCCCCGGGTTCGAACGGGTGCTCCTCACCGGAACTCGCGGGATAAAAAGGTTCCAGCAGGAACCCGTTCATGCGCTCCTCCCACTGGACGTAGCGCCACACCTGCTCGAACAGGTCGGAGTCGCCGCCGCAAGCATCCCGCACGTAAAGCTCGCGCTCGTCCGCCGGACGCGCCAGCGCCAGCTCGACCAGGTTCATTACCAGGTCATCGTCCTGCGCTTTGCCTGGCATTCTGATCTTCTACATGTTCGAACAGCCATTGCCGCGCCTCATGCCACATGCGCTGCATGGTGCGCATCTTGATGCCCAGGGTCGCGGCGGCTTCCTCGTCATTCAATCCCAGGAAATACTTCACTTCCACCAGCGTGCACCACTCCGGCTTGATCTCGGCCATCTGAGTGAGCAGGCGATCTACGCTGAGTGCCAGGTCCAGTTTGGCGCTGTCGGCCGGCAGCAAATTCTGGATCCCCTCCAAAGCGACAATCTGCGCGTCGGGCCTGCCGCGCGCGTGGTCAATCAGATACCTTCGCATCGCTCTGGCCGCGATCGCGAAGAAATGCTGGCGGTTCTGCCAGTCGCGATTCTTGGCTCCG
>JBDTPR010000799.1:0-2974 GCA_039932635.1 Candidatus Solibacter sp. | reverse complement strand
CGCAGATTTCCATCAGCACCCAGGGTCGGGTGACGGTGCGTGCGATTTCGGCGACTATTGCATGGGCCAGTTTCGGGTCACGATACTCGTCGATGAATTTCACGCGCGGGACTTTCTCAACGCGGATGGTAACAGCATTACAGTTGCGATCTGGAAAGTTGATAACATGCAAGCGCATGTATCGCAAGCCGTCCGTCATCGCTCTGACCGCGCTCGGCGTGGCCGGCCTGTGCGCCCAGCCGCGCACCGCTTCACTGCGCTCCGATTCCGCCGTGCCGCAGATTCAATTCGCGGTGGGAGAGATTCACCGCGCGCTGGCGGCCCGCGGAATTACCGGCGCCGAGGGCGCGCTCTCAGGGCTCGCGGGCGATAACGCCGCGATGCGCTTCGTTATCGCGGCGGGCGCGAGTGCCGCACAGGTCGCAACGCAGCTGGGAATGGGCGCGTGGAAGGATGACGTGCTTCAGTCGTATGCCATTCGCGTTAAGCAGGACGGTGCGCGGCGTACTTACGTGGTACTGGCCGGCGACGCGGAGGGCGCGATGTATGGCGGCCTCGATCTGGCGGAGGCGGTCCGCCTGGATACAGTCGATACGCTACGCGATTCCGACCACACGCCGCACATCGCACAGCGCGGCATCAAGTTCAATATCCCGCTGGATGTGCGCACGCCGAGCTACTCCGATTCCGGCGACGCCGCGCAGCAGAACATCCCCGAGATGTGGAGCTTCGTTTTTTGGCGGAGCTTTCTCGACAACTTGGCGCGCCATCGCTACAACGTGCTCTCGCTGTGGAGCCTGCACCCCTTCCCTTCCCTGGTGAAGGTCCCCGAGTATCCCGATATCGCGCTCGACGACGTGCAGCGCACCACCATCAAACTCGACGACACGTTCGGCTTCACCGGCACCGATATGGTGCGGCCGGAAATGCTCCGTAATGTGGAAACCGTGCGTCGCATGCCGATCGCGGACAAGATTCGCTTCTGGCGCGACGTGATGCAGTACGCGCACGATCGCGGCATTGCGGTCTACCTGTTCACCTGGAATATTTTCACCTTCGGCACCGGCGGCAAGTACGGCATCACGCCCGCGCAGGACAATCCGGTGACCATCGACTACTTCCGCAAGAGCGTACGCGAGACCGTGCTCACCTACCCGCTGCTGGCCGGCATGGGCATCACGGCGGGCGAGGACATGAAGGAGCGCGCGGACGAATTCGGCAAGGAGCCGTGGCTCTGGAAGACTTACGGCGAGGGCATTCGCGATGCGTTGAAACTGCAGCCGGGCCGCGATTTCCGCCTGATTCACCGCTATCACCAGACCGCGCTGCCGCCGATTCTCGAGGCCTGGAAGCCGTATCCCTCGTTCTTCGATTTGAGCTTCAAGTATTCGGTGGCGCATATGCTCTCATCGCCGGCCCCGCCGTTCGCAGCGGAATCGCTGCGCGAATTGCCGGCCAACCTGCGCATGTGGATGACGGTGCGCAATGACGACGTCTACAGTTTCCGCTGGGCGGACCCGGTGTACGCTCGCGAGTACGTACGCAATCTGCCGGGTCCCGACAAGCTCGCGGGCTTCTACATGGGGCCCGATGGCACAGTGTGGGGCCGCGATTTTCAGGGCATCGAGCCGGAATCGCCGCGTCCCCTGGTGATTGAGAAGCAGTGGTTCAGCTTCATGCTGTGGGGGCGGTTGAGCTACGAGCCCTCGTTGCCCGATTCACTTTTCGAGCGCACGCTGGCGCAACGCTTCCCGGGTGTGCCGGCGGCCAAATTGTTGCAGGCGTCGGAAGAGGCGTCGCGCATTATTCCGCAGATCACGCGCTTCTTCTGGGGCGATATCGATTTGAAGTGGTTCCCCGAGGCGTCGTTGAGCCATCCGCGGCACAAGGGCTTCTACACGGTGAAGCACTTCGTGGAAGGCGAGACGATGCCGGGCGCGGGCATCGTCAATATCCGCACGTGGCGCGACCGGGTGCGCGACGGCAAGCCGATGGGCGGCATCACTCCGCTGGAGGTGGCGGCGGCGCTGAAGGGGCATGCCACGGCGACTCTGAAATTAGTGTCGGAGCTGCGGCCTGCGGAATCGAAGGAATTGCGGCAGACGCTTGGCGATTACGAGGCCATGGCGCACCTGGGGAACTACTACGCGGAGAAGATTCTGGGGGCGACGGAGTTGGCCCTTTACGACTCCACGGGCGCGGCAGCGCGGAAGCAGGCAGCGATCGCGCACCTGACGACGGCGCTGGCACATTGGAAGCGTTACGCGGCGGTGGCGACGGCGCAGTATAAGGCGCAGTTGTTCAATCGTGTGGGCTTCGTGGATTTGAACGCGCTGACGGCGAAGGTGACGCAGGATATCGCGATTGCGGACGCGTGGGTTCGGTGAGATTCCGGCCTTGCGGCCGGGCGCGAATTACCCTGGCGGAGCCGTGACCCTGAGGGACGGGTCACGGCGGCTCAAGGCAAGTTAGTGAACGCTCCCTCACGGTCGCGGCTCGGACGGGAGTTCACTGGATTTTGATGCCGCGCGAGTCGATCGTGTTCGAGGTGGCTCGGTCCAGATTGGCCAGGGCTTCGGCGAAATCGGCCCGGGAGCGGACCTCGCGATTGCGGGCGGTGATCAAATCGGTTTGGCGCTGCAGCACCAGGAAGACGCTGGAGGTGCCGGCCTGGAACTGGCGCTGCTCGCTGGCGTTCTGCTCTTCCGCGGACTGGCGGGCGAGACCGGCGGCATCCAGGCGGGAGCGCGTCGAGGCGACGTTCTGCAATGCGTTGCGCACATCGGCTTCGACAGCCATGCCGACCTGGTTCTCAACGTTTTGCAGACGACGGCGTTCGGCGGCGGCGATAGAGACGTTCGCTTGCGCGGTGCGGTTGCGAAGGGGCAGCGACACTTGCAGGCCCACCTGTGCCGTCGGGAAGTTGCCGTGCGCCAGATTGCTGAGCGACTGGCCATAGCCGCCGTTGAAGAGC
>JBDTPR010000798.1:0-2981 GCA_039932635.1 Candidatus Solibacter sp. | reverse complement strand
GTCAACTCGGTCATGCCGACAATTGCGTTCATCGGCGTACGGATCTCGTGGCTCATGTTCGCCAGGAACTCGCTCTTTGCTCGTCCGGCCGATTCGGCGCGCGCTTTGGCCGCTTCCAGTTCCTTCACCACCTGCGCCAGGCGTGCGGTATTTTCCTCCTGCGCCTGCCGCGCCGTCTCCAGGTCGCGAGCGTAACGCTGCAGTTCCTCCTCGGCGTGCTTACGAACCGTGATGTCGCGCGCCGCCGCGTAAATCAGCCCCTCATCCAGCAGCGCCGCCGCGGTCCACTGCAGCCAGCGATGCGAGCCATCGCGGCAGATATAGCGATTCTCGAACGAAATCAGTTCCCCGCCGACGGCCAGTTTCTCGCTCGCGCCGAGACTCGCTGTCACGTCGTCCGGATGCACGAAATCGGCCCAGGGCCGCGCCATGAGTTCCTCGCGACTGAAGCCGAGAGTCTTTTCCCACGCCGGGTTGATCCGTTTGAAATATCCGTCCACGCCGACGATGCAGAGCATGTCGAGCGACAGGGTGAAGAAGCGGTCCAGTGCGCGCTCGGCGTGACGGCGCTGCGTGATGTCGAGCACGGCAGAGCGGATTCCGGCGACGCGGCCCTGGTCGTCGCAAATCAGACTCTCGTGGATTTCGGCGATGTGCCGCGTACCGTCCGCGATGATGTACTCGCGCTCGAAAGGTGCAATCGGCAACTCGCCGGCAAGTTTGCGCCGCACGGCCTCGCGGCTGGCCTCGCGCTCCGACGGCGCCACGAATTCCCAGATGGGGCGGCCTTCGATCTGATCCAGCGGCAGGCCCACCAGACGTCCTTCGGCACGATTGACGCGGGTCACGATGCCTTGCGTATCGATCTCGTGATACGCCACCGGGGCATCTTCAAAGAGGTGGCGGAAACGCTCTTCGCTCTCGCGCAACTCGTGTTCCGCGCGCTTGCGTTCGAGGAACTCGCCCACCTGGTTACCGATCGCCGTCAGCAGGCGAAGCGCACCCTCGTCGGGCTCGAGTTCCTGCCGCGAGAAGAACTCCATCACGGCGGCAAATTTTCCGGAGAGGCGTATGGGAAACGCGACCGCGCTGCGCAGCCCTTCGGCGATCGCGACCGCCGCGCGCGGATAGGCAGGGCCTATGGGAACGTTGTGCACCCAGAGCGCAAGTCCGCTTTCCCATACCTGGCCCGGCAGCCCGACCCCCGGCCCATATGCCGCTTCCCGGCTGGCCGCTTCGAAGCCTGGGAATGCGTCGGCGTTCACATACCAGCTTTCCATGCGGCGCAAAACGTCGGCCGCGGGATCGATACGCCACACGCCGCCGTAATCCCAAGCGAGGTTCTCACAAATCGCCTGGAGAATGCGGGGGATGCCCGCGGCCGCGGTGGCGGATTCCGCCATCGCGAGCGTAGTGACATAACGGGCGGTAAGTTCCTTGGCGTCAGGTCTGGCTGTTTCCGGAGAGAAATCCATGGGCGCTGCGCCTTGCAGGAAAGTATACACCCAAGGGCTTGTGGGGCAGACGCGAGCCCCCAATCAGAGCCGCGACCGTGAGGGAGCGTTCACTAACTTTCCGTCCGCTCCCTGACGGTCGCGGCTCTGATGGGGTTCACAATAATTCGCGACCGTGAGGGAGCGAAGGCGAGCGGAACTCGCCCGCGTACCAACCGCAATCCTACCGCAGCACGCCGGTAGCGTAATCGATAACCACGCGCTGCGCCTGATAATCGTACAGCGCGCTGGTATTCGCGATCTGAGCCGAAGTCAATCCCAACTGAGCCTGACTCAATTCCACAATCGACCCGAGCCCGAGATCGTACCGCGCCTGCGCCAAATCGAGTGCCAGCTGCGCCTGGTCCAGGAGTTGCTTAGTCAGCGCCATCCGATCGTACGAAGTCGAGGCATTCAGAAAAGCCACGCGGACGTCGCGCGCCACCCGATTCTCCAGCTCCGTGACATTCTGCGCCACAGCCTTCGCCCGCAGTTCAGCCTCGGTGCGCCGCGCCTTATAGAGCCCCCCATTGAAGATGGGGACATTCACATTGACACCGATGGCGCCGTATTTCCACGGCACGGCCTGCTGATAGGCCTCCGGCACGAAGCCTGCCGACCCCACGACGCCAATACTCGGCAACATCAAAGCCTTCTCCGCCTTAGTGAAACGCTCCGCCGCACTCTCCTGCAGACGCAGATCGCGCAATTCGGGACGGGTCTGCATCGCGGTGCGCAGCAGCTCGTCCACCTTGTCCGGCATGGGACCGGGCATGGCCTCCTCGGTCAGTTCGAATGCGCGCTCGTTGGGCAATCCCATCGCCGTCGCCAGGTCGGTCTCCGAGTTCTTAAGCTCGTTCTCCGCCTGTGAAAGCAGCAGCCGCGCCTCGGCCAGATTCACGTTGGCGAAGCTAACATCGAGCGTGGATTTCAATTTACTCTCGGCCAGCGCGCCCACCTGATCCGCAACGAGTTTACGCGCGTCCACCGTCTGCAGCGCGACGCGGCGCACCGCATGCGCTCGCAGAACGCCGAAATATGCGCGGCTCACCGCCAGCAAAATTTGCGCGCGAGTGGTCTCGGTAGCTTCGCTCTGCGCCTGCGCGCGCAGCTTGGCCATCGCCACCAGATTCCCGGTACGGCCGAAATCGGTCACCATCTGGCTGACGGTCAGTCCCGAGCCGATGCGGTTGTAGACCACCGGATTGTTCAAGCCTCCGGCCGCCAGTCTGCTGCCGTTGTCGGCGCCCACACCGGTGAAACTGCCGAAGAGGTTCGGCTCGTAAGCGGCATGATATTCCGCCGGCACCTGCCCGGCAGCCTCTGCGACATAGCGCGCCGCCGTGAATAGCGGATTGTTCTGAATGGCCAACTTCTGCGCCTCGGCCAGCGTCAGATGCATAGGCGCCTGAGCCATGGCGCAGCCGGAGAAGATCAGGATGGGGAAAAGCCGCATATTATCGAGACCTGTCGTAAACCAGAACATAT